>JBFHGF010000119.1:0-8713 GCA_041583335.1 Bacteriovoracaceae bacterium | reverse complement strand
GTCTCCACTTGAGATTCAAGGATGGCAAACCATACGTCTTGAGCACGTACTGTTTTCATCGCTTTACCTTCTTGCTCATAACGAGTGTAGAGGGCCTCAAATTCTGCACCGTAAGTGTCAGAAAGACCTGGACACTCATGAGGACAGAAGAGTGACCACATTCCATCCGCTTCAACACGCTTCATGAAGAGATCTGGTGTCCACATAGCGTAGAAAAGGTCACGTCCACGTTGCTCGTCTTTACCAGTGTTCTTCTTCATTTCGAGGAAGTCAAAGATATCGGCGTGCCATGGCTCAAGGTAGATCGCGAAAGCACCTTTACGCTTTCCACCACCTTGATCAACATATCTGGCCGTATCGTTAAATACTTTAAGCATAGGAACGATACCGTTTGATGTTCCATTGGTTCCTTTAATCGCAGAACCTTTGGCACGAATATTGTGGATAGAAAGTCCAATCCCACCGGCACTTTGAGAAATAAGGGCCGTCTGACGAAGAGTATCGTAGATACCTTCGATAGAGTCATCCTTCATAGTAAGAAGGAAGCAGCTTGAAAGCTGAGGGCGACCTGTTCCTGAGTTAAAGAGCGTAGGAGAGGCGTGAGTGAAGAGTTTCTCACTCATAAGGTTATAGGTTTGAATGGCAGCATCCATATTATTCATGTGGATACCAACGGAAACTCTCATGAGCATTTGTCCTGGGCGCTCAACGATACGTCCATCCATTCTGAGTAGGTAAGATCTCTCTAGCGTTTTAAAACCAAAGTAGTCGTAGTTGAAGTCGCGAGTATCAACTACGGCCTGGTCAAGCTTTTCAGCATTGGCCATTACGGTCTCATAAAGCTCTTTAGATACGAGAGGTGAGTGCTCACCTGTTTTTTCATTTACGTAGTGGTACATCTCTTTAACATTTTCTGAGAAGCAACCACGAGTTTCTTTGTGGAGGTTACTTACGGCAATTCGTCCCGCAAGCTTAGAGTAGTCAGGGTGCTTGGTGGATAGGTAAGCAGCAGTTTCTCCGGCAAGCTTATCCAGCTCACGGGTAGTGATACCGTCATAAATTCCCTCAATTACTTTCTGAGCAATTGAAGAAGGGTCTACGCGGTCAGATAGGTCCTTGGCAAGCATTTCAATTCTTGCCGTAATTTTATCAAATTTAATGGGCTCTTTTTGGCCACTTCTTGTCATTACGTACATGAGTTAATCTCCATTTAATCCAAATCGTTGTGTTATGTGTCTCTGTTGTAAAAAGTGTTCTGTTGTTGTGTTTAAAAATCCTGATGAGGACTTAATTAAAAGTCCGCATCAAGAGTAAATTTTTGAGATTCTTTATCTGCTAGAGCGCCTACTCTCTGGTATTCAGAAACTCTTCTTTCGAAGAAGTTTGACTTCCCTTCAAGAGAAATCAGTTCCATCCAATCAAAAGGATTCTCTACGTTGTAAACAGGGTCACAACCGAGTTGTCCCAGCCAGTGGTCAGCAACAAAGCGGATATACTGAGTCATAAGCTCTGCATTCATTCCAATAAGAGATACAGGAAGAGCATCGGTTACGAATTCTGTTTCGATCTCAACAGCTTCTGTAATGATGGAAGTAATCACTTCTTTAGAAGCTTTGTTCTCATCTTGTAAAAGCTCATGGAGCAGACAAGCAAATTCACAGTGGAGGCCTTCATCTCTTGAGATGAATTCGTTAGAAGTACAAAGACCTGGCATTAGGCCTCTCTTCTTAAGCCAGTAAATGGCACAGAAAGAACCTGAGAAGAAGATCCCTTCAACAGCAGCAAAGGCGACGGCACGCTCTGCCCATGAACGGTTAGAACCGATCCACTTCATGGCCCACTTCGCTTTTTTGGCAATAGGAGGTAGGGTTTCGATAGCGTGGAAGAGTTTATCTTTTTCTTTTGGGTCTTTGATATAGGTATCAATCAGAAGTGAATAGGTTTCTGAGTGAATATTTTCCATAGCAATTTGAAAACCGTAGAAACAACGAGCTTCAGGGATTTGGATTTCATTATAAAATCTCTGAGCAAGGTTTTCATTTACGATTCCATCACTGGCCGCAAAGAATGCGAGAACGTGTTTGATGAAGTGTCTTTCATCGTCATTGAGTTTCTCCCAGTCCGTAAGATCTGGAACTAAGTCCAATTCTTCAGCGGTCCAAAACACTGCCATGTGTCTTTTGTACATCTCCCATACACGATGGTATTTGATGGGGAATACTACAAAACGATCCTCGTTAGGTGATAGAAGTGGATCCACGATGCCTCCTTTTCGCAAATCCAGGAGTCCATAATGGATATCCTGATGTGTGGTGTTGTGTTTTATTCAAATCTTTAGAGAACGCGCGCAGAGAAGCCGATAACTTTTGCAAGTCATTATAAAACCGATTAAAATTGTCTTTCAAATCGAATAACGGTGTGGTTATCGCTCTTAAAACTTTACTCGTATATGTGTTCGCCTTGAGTAAAATTTTAAAAATTTCTGAGATTGTGTCTCTATATATAGGGTAGCAGAGGTAGGTCAGTAGCACTAGGGCCATGTGCTAAAAAAACCAAAATTTTTTTCTATGTTACTCGCGTTAAATTCATGGAAGTCTATTTCATCCCCATTTAAACGGTCTTTAGAGCATTCAAAAAAATATTAAAAAAAATTAAAATTTTCTTACACGTATACTTATGCATTGTGTGAAACAATCTAAGTTATTTTGACGCAAAAAAAAAGCCTACCCATAAATAGGGTAGGCCTTGTTCTAAGACACTACTGTATCTAGTGTCGTTTCTTATTTTGCCATTAGTAAATTAACGGGAGGGATAAACCACCACTTGTCCGATTGAAAATTGGCCACGGGCCTTCACGATCAGGCCACCAACTTCAGCATCGGCCGGAGCATCGATTTCAAGAAGGTTATCGCGAAAAGAGATATACTTCATCGAACCGCAATTCCAAGGTTGGTCCATCTTGCAGAGTTGGACACTGGCACGAAAGGAAGAACCTTGAAGTTGGAAAGCGATCTTATTTGTCTTTGTTTTATACTGATCGTAATCAGCAGAGATAAGGGCCGCAAGAGCAATGTCACCGTCTCCATGAAAATCGTGTTGAACGTCAACAATGAATGGGCGTGCTGGTCGCGATGGACGTTGAGGCTTCTTCTTCTCTTTAAACGTTAGCTCTGCTTCGCTGACAAAGGCGTTGCCAAAGAACTGAACCTGTAGCGACTTAAGGGTATCACCCACAATGAGTTCCTGATTGGGGAGCGTCCACTTTAGAGTGTGCTCTTCAAAACGACGACCGCTGAAGTCTTTCACTTGTCCCATTTGTTTGCCGTTGACCAGCAAAATGGCCACGCCTTGGCGCTCAAGGGCCTGGACGCTAATCGCGATCGTTTCAACCTGGAGATCTTTATAGTCCCTATGGAGATTAAAGGCCTGACCGAGAAATATTTTTTCTCCTTGCTTCACTTCAACACCTAGGTATTCAACCTCAGAGAAGCTCCTTTGCTGGCCGTGGCCGCCATTATTGTGATCGTTATCCCAACCTTGATTGCCACCATTATTTCCGCCACCAATGCCAAAGCCTGGACGATGAATTCCAAAACGAGCACTGATATCTGACTGGGAATTTGAACCAAATTGAAATTGTGACTGGGCGTAGGCACTGCCCATTGAACTAAGAATAAATCCTGTTGCTAAAACACCTGCTAATACTTTCATCCCATCTCTCATAAGAAACTCTCCTTTCTCTCTCTATTTCTCTGACTCATTGGATGAAGTTCATCTTCATCCCAATACGTGTATAGGAATAGAGAGAGCAAAGCGTGTGCCAAAATAAAGGATGAAAAAGTTATGATTTGGTATCACTTTGACTAAATGACTCGGGTAATCATTACACCACAAAAGATATTATCAGGGCCACTTTGTTAATAACGCAGTTTACTGATGGGGGAATCTGACAATTTCTTACGACGCTTATCGTATTCTTGGGTGGTCTTTACAGAGCTGTGGTTAACTTCACGGGCCACAGAATAAATATCCACTCCTGCTTCGAGCAGCTCGCCAATGAAGGTGGCCCTGGCGCTGTGGGGGGAAATATTAAAATTTAACCCAATCTTCTTGCCATAATTGGAGATGATCTCATTGATGGTGCGTGGATTGAGGGGACGATTGAGGTTGGTGGGATCACTTGGATTGCGAGTGGGTTGAAAGAGCCAGTCTTCGGGGGCATGGTCGCGGCCAATGCTCTTCATCCACGCGATATATTCCTCAAGTGCTTCGACACAGAGAGGATGAATGACTTTCTGACCAATCTTTCCTCCCTTTCCGATAAATTCAAGGACGCGATAATCATTGATTTCGCGATAGTCTTTAAATTTGAGGTGCAGCACTTCGCTCTTTCTCATACCAGTCATAAAGAAAGTGACAAGTAAGGCCCTATGGAGGTAGCGGCTAGGTGATTTTTCATCCCCTTGAGAGAGGAGATCAAAGAGGGCACGAACTTGCTCTTTTTCAAGGGCCTGAGTGGGCTTGAGAACTTCGCGACGAGGGCGCTTAACACTTTGGACCGGATTAAAGTCTCGCTCTCCTTTTTCCACTAAGTAGTCAAAGTAGCTCGATAGGCAGGCGAGTTTACGGGCCACGGTTTTTGGCGCACAGGGTTCACCATCACGGCCACCTGTCTCGGAGAGAAAGTTGCGATACTCGATCACTTCTTTTCTTTCCACTTGTTTAAGTTTATTAATGCTTGGGTAGTTTTCTGTTAGATATTCAAAGAACTTCAGTAAATCGTTGCGGTAGTTATTGCGAGTGTGGATACTAGTGAAGTTCTCAAAGAATTCATCGTAGAGTGGAAAGGCAAGTTCCGTATGATCGTCTTTTTTTTGTGCGTGATTTCCCATGCCACAATTATCTCTGAGTTTGGTATAGAGAACAAGGCAAGGGACTGACTTGCCGCTGAGGGGAAGTATCTTTTTATTTAGGTAAACTAGAGGGTATGGAAAAGGAATTGATCAAAGAAAAAATTGTGGGCGATGGCCCTAATAACCTTAAGATTTCGAAGCGCTCCTTCTTCAAAGGCGTGCTCGGTGCAGGTCTTGGTATGGTGGCCAATCCAACTTTGGCCTTTGATCCCAAGCATGTCAGCGATAGCGACCAGCTTCGCATCTGCTTTGGCTCTTGTAACTTACAATTTAGAGATCAGTCCCACTGGAGCACCATCCTTAGAAAGCGACCTGATCACTACTTCTTCTTAGGCGATAATATATACGCCGATACCCGTGATCTCGATGTGATGAAGAAGAAGTACCACCAGCTTGGAAGCAATCCCCACTTTTCTAATTTTGTAGAAAATGTCTCCTGTGAGGCCATTTGGGATGATCATGACTTTGGTGAAGATGGGGCCACCCGTGAGTATCCCCACAAAGAAGAATCTCAGAAAATCTTTCTCGATTTCTTCAATATCCCCGAGACAGATCCACGCCACGATCAAGAGGGGATTTACCATACAAAAGAATATAGTGATGGTCGCATCAAGGTTTACTTCCTCGATTGCCGCTACTTTCGCGATCCAGACAAAGGTAAGAAGCATACCCTGTTAGGAGAAGAACAATTTCAGTGGCTCGAAGATGAGTTTTCAAAATCTCGCGCTCAGATCAATATTATCGTCAGTCCTATTGGCGTCTTGCTCAATCGCTTCTTTGTCACAGAAGACTGGGCGGAGTTCCCGCGGGATAAAGAACGTCTCTTTGATCTTATAGCTCGCTATAATCTCAGTGGTACTTTCTTTCTCTCTGGTGATAAGCACTTCGGGGCGACGATTAAAAGAAATTGGGATCGAGGTGGGGAGAAGGTCAAGTACTATGAGTTTCAAAGCTCAGGACTCACCCATACTCCAGGCAAGGCGATACAGAAGGCCATTAAACTTCTCTATGGCCGAAAGAATGTAATTGTAGAGCGCAACTTTGCCACCATGGACTTTGATTTCAGTGGAGATCATCCCCACATGACATGGGAGATCCAATCCTTGGAGAGTTCCAAAAAACTGCGCAGAAGACTTTCTCTTAATAACAATGGCCTATGGGTGATGGTCGAATAGTCATAAGGGTCATTTTTTTGCACAATGAAGGATAACTCTACTATAATAGGTGGATATCTTTTTAAATTCATTGGGCCAAGGAGGACCTATGCGTATATCTAAATTACTTGTCTTCATTACTTCACTTTTTATTTTCTCTCAGGCCGCTCAGGCCGACCTCTTACTCGAGCCCTATCTTGGTTATACCTTTGCTTCTGGTGAACAAGGAAATGACTACGAATACGACTATATGACCCCACAAATTGGTGGCCGGGTCGGTTATCAAATGCTTGGTCTTATGGCCGGTTTGGATTACTCAACATCTCTTGGTAAGTTTGACACCGATGTTAAAACGGTAAGTACAGGAGCAGAGAGCACTTATAAGTATCAGAAGAATCAATTAGGGGTTTTTGTGGGTTATAACCTTCCTATTCTCTTGAGGGTTTGGGGTACTTACTACTTTAATGCCAATATTGAAGATGATATCGCACCTATTACTGAGCATTCAGGTAGCGGATTTGCGCTTGGTGCAGGCTTCACTGGACTGCCCTTTGTTTCGCTCAATCTTGAGTACCGCAGCTTTTCCTATGATGAGTCAGAGACTTCAGGGACAACGACGACACTTAATCCCTCACTTGATATCAATGAGATTTTTCTTAGTGTGAGCTTACCGCTAACTTTCTAAGGAAAGACCCCGAAAGTACCCAAAAAGTAACAAGAAAATACCCACTAAAATATCTAGTGCACGAAATCCCTCATGGCCTTAAAATATTCTCATATAATATTGAAGGGAGAAACCATGAGGGAACTTTTAAAATCAGTTCTACCTGAAAATACCTATTCAAAATTTCGCACCATCTATAAAGAACATGTCACCGAGTTCAAGCGAGATATCTATTCCGAGTTCGGAGAAGATTTTGTTGCGGCCGTATTATTGGGCTTCAAAAAAGACGGGCTCTATGTAGATATTGGTGCCTTTCAACCCAAGGAACTCTCGGTTACTTACTACTTCTATCGCAAACTCAATTGGTCTGGCATAACGATCGAGCCCAATCCCGCGGCCCGAGAAAAATTTGAATCCCAAAGACCGCGAGATACTTTTATCAATCAAGGGGTGGGCAATAAAGAAGGCTCTTTGGCCTATTATGAATTTACTGATCCCACTTTGAATAGTTTCTCTAGCGAAGTCTATGAGAAGAATAAAGATACTTTTGTGACCAAACGAGGGATTCAAGTATCACCTCTACATAAAATTTTAAGTGAGCATATTGATGAAGGACGAAGCATTGATTTGATGAATATTGATGTGGAAGGCCTTGATCGCGAGGTCTTGGAATCCAATGATTGGGAGCGCTTTGCCCCTCAAGTATTGATTATCGAAGACCATACCTTTGATCCTGAAAGACCACTTAATAGTGAAATTGTACAATTTCTAAAAAGTAAGGGCTATAAATTGAAGGCCAATTGCTTAATCAGTCTCGTGTTTATGAAAGAAGGAACTAGATAAATGAATAGATTCGCCATAATAAGTCTACTATTGATGCTATGGGGTAGCCTTAGTCACGCAAGTGGTGTGGGCGCCGATATCCTCTGGGCCAAGGGCACTGTGCTTTATGGAGATCAGGAAGTCATTAAGGGTCTAACCATCCCTCTTGGAAAAATCCTAAGAACATCGAAGTCCTCATTTGTTAAAGTGCGAATCCCCCAAGTGGGCAATAGCGCGGGAGTAACGGTGGTCCTAGGGCCTCAATCGGAACTTAAGCTGGAGAGCACTGCTCATAATGAAAAGAGCACCCTTTCTCACCAATTCATCACAGGAGCGGCCCGCTTCATTCATGAGAAGTCCCCGCAGCAACCTGTGGAGATCCACACCGCCAATGCCTCGGTTGGGGTACGTGGTACTGAGTATATTTTAAAGGTTAATCCCGCTCTAGGAGAGTCGGAAATTGTGCTCTTTGAAGGTAAAGTGGAAATGGGTAATCTCAGTGCTCCTGAAGATCATATCGAAATCTTACCCGGACAATGGGGTGGACTTGGAGGCCGTTTTGGGGCCAAGTTTCAAGCGCCTATCACACTTCCGGCCAAGGTCTATGCCGGTTTTAAGAAGCTATTGGCCAAGTAAAATCCTTTAGAGTTCGTAGAACTCTTCCATCACTTGATAGGCAATCGTTCCCTTGGTCACACTCGCTGAAGGAGTATGGTTGATCACGATGGCGTCTTTGCGCGCCTTAACGGACTTTATACAGTGCTCGAGATCGTTGAGGGAGTGTAAAGGGCTGAAGTCGAGGATACGATAGAGCTCTTCACCTTTTTTCACGATTTCACCGGGGCGCTTTAAGTACTCAGCGAGGCCTCCGTCTTGGATATAGTAAGTGGCGTAATCTTTGAGAAGGCAGGCGTAGCGCTTTTCTTTATTGATGACTTTGATTTCTTGGTCAAAGTGTTTCTTACCATCAGCGAGCTTCACCATGCCCCGAGCACACAGGAGTAATAAGATTCTGGCCGCATCTTTTTTGGCCTCTTCAAGGGAGATGACTTCTTCGCTACCGAGTTCAACAGTATAGCACTCAAAGGGATTGATGAAACTATCACCGAGGGATTGGGCATGTTGAGTGAGGCTAACCCAAGGATGAAAAGTGGCCTCAT
>JBFHGF010000118.1:0-8721 GCA_041583335.1 Bacteriovoracaceae bacterium | reverse complement strand
TAGAACCAAAGCGGCAAATGAATTACTTGAAATCATTTCTAATGAAGCGGCCCCCTCAAACATCAAAGCAGTAAGTTACCTTACAGTAGGACTCATCGAACTTGAGAAAAAGAAGAACAAAGAAGCTGAACAGTACATTCAATCAGGTCTTCAACAAGTTGAAATTGATGAGGATACCCTTCAAGATCTTTCATGGAACCTCGCTTGGAATTACTATGTCGATTATAAATTAAAAAATGCAAAGGCCATATTCGAAGCCACTATTGCTAAAACTCAAGACAGCTTTTTCAAAAGAAAGTTATCTTTCTGGTTGGGCAAGACAGAATATAAACTAGGTCAACTTGATGAAGCCCAGGATATATGGGAGTCGCTCTTAGAGGAAAGCTCTTTTGATTACTATGGAATTATTAGCTCCATCGAACTCAAGAGATCTCTTGCTCCTATTGACCCATCAATTGCCAATGAAGAACTCTATACTCCAAAGAGAACAGAATATCCTATTCTTGATTGGTTAGTGTCCTATGAAAACTGGGACCTGGCCGAAGAGTACTTAAAGGGCATTCAGAACGATAAAAAGACAACTGAAGAAATTGAAGAGCTTCTCCCGCTCTATCACTTTGCCCAATGGTATGACGGGGGAATTTTCAAGTTCTATAGAATCCCATCAGAAGAAAGAGACGCTGCTCTTGAAAGCCATATTCTTGCCGCCTTCCCTATGCCCTACAAAGAAGAATTTATGAAGGCTCAGAATCGCTTTGGAGTTCCTGCAAGCTTTCTCATGTCTATCGCAAGACAAGAGTCATCTTTTAACCGTCATGCTCGTAGCTGGGCCGATGCTTTTGGAGTACTTCAAGTGACCCCAGAGAAGGCCAAACGCTATGCTAGAAAGTACAAAATTCCGTATAAGAACTATTCTGATCTCTATGAACCTGAAATAAATATTCCAATGGGAACGGCCCTTCTTAAAGACCTACTTACTGGTGGTCGTGGTGCTTTTATTTCATCAGTGGCCAGTTATAATGCTGGGAAAAGACCAGTGAACAGTTGGTATGAGGTGCGATTCAAGAAAGATCCTAT
The DNA here is from genome assembly GCA_041583335.1 of Bacteriovoracaceae bacterium. Classification (GTDB taxonomy): domain Bacteria; phylum Bdellovibrionota; class Bacteriovoracia; order Bacteriovoracales; family Bacteriovoracaceae. The sequence continues at coordinate 7,644 of JBFHGF010000118.1, read as the reverse complement.
CGAGTTCATTGAAATGATTCCCTATCGTGAAACAAGAAAGTATTTGAAATTAGTCTTTAGAAACCTTGTCACCTATAAGAGACTACTGGGGGAAACGGTTCAACTCGATCGTGATTATCTCCAGTCTAAACTTCTCGAAAACTAACGAGAAACTCTGGTATTGGCAGGAGCCTTAAATTCAAAAGTGTTTTTAGTGATAGTGGCATTCACTTTAATATGATCAAAATTAAACTGCATATTCTTTTGATTATCTAAAGTGATTTCCACTTTCTTAAGGTGAGAGAATTCATTCTTACCATCAAAGAAAAGCTTTGCCGATAGAATCTTCATTTCTTCAACACCGGTCTTTGCAAAACTAAGATAGATATACTTCTTTTTGTCTTCAACTGTATAAATGGGGTTTGTCTTTAACCCCTTCTCAAGAGAATCAAAGAACTTGCTGATAGGAACATTCTTTGTTTTGTTAATGGTGAGTTCTCCAGGAACATCTTCAAATACAGGAGGTGTGTAGAAATAGGTGTCAAAGGGATTGGAAACAAAAACCGTCTTATCATTTCCGGTAGATTCCATGCGAATACGACCAGGATATTGATAAACAATCTTCCCTTGAGACTTTAAAGTCTTTCCAGAGAGAACACTTTTCTCTTCTTTCACAAATTGAGCTTCAAAAGTTTTAGGGAGAAAAGAAGTCTTAGTCTTGGCCATAATTCCACCGGCCAAGACAGAAAGGATTACTAAAGGTTTAAGAAAACTAGTCATAATAAACTCTCTTATTAATTATTGAAGCTGAACACTAACGGCCTTGGAAACCCCAGGCTCTTGCATTGTCACACCATAGAGAGTGTCATTAAGTTCCATTGTTTTCTTATTGTGAGTAATAAGGATAAATTGAGACTCCTTACTCATTTCTCTTAGAAGTTCGTTGAAACGTCCAACGTTAGCATCGTCTAGAGGAGCATCAACCTCATCCAGAAGACAGAATGGACTTGGCTTAACGAGAAAAATAGAGAAAATCAAACTCACAGCTGTCATGGCCTTTTCACCACCAGACATGAGGTTAATATTCTGCATTTTCTTTCCTGGAGGTTGCGCAATAATTTCAATTCCGCATTCAGGATCGTTAATATCACCTGTTACTTTAAGTTGGGCACTCCCTCCTCCAAAAATAATGGGGAAGACCTTTCTAAAGCGAACATCCACTTCTTCAAAAGCAATCTTAAATCGTTGCTTTGACTTCTCATCGATATGAGAAATAGCAATTTCAAGATCCTCAAGAGACTTCTTAAGTTCTTCTTCCTGAATCTTGAGGAAATCAAAACGTAGTTTTTGTCTTTCGTAGTCTTCAATCGCCTGCCAGTTAATTTCCCCCAGACGATTAAATTCTTGTTTGTAATTCTTATACTTGTGCTCACAGTCTTTAAGGTCTTGCCCATAACGACGGTGGAACTCGAATGGCTCCACTTCGATTTCCTTAGGCCCTTCTTCCGTTTCCATAATGTACATGCTGGTCAGATCCTGAAGTCCTTCTAGATCAGACTCTTCAAACTCAAGGAACTTGCTAATAGCATGGCGGAGGTCGACTTTATATTTTTCAAAAATATTGCGAACAATTTGTTCTTCTTCTTCAACAATACGGATGCGCTTACCTTCAAGCTCAACCATTGTTTTCTCTGCTTTATTGATCTCAGTATTAAGTTTCTTAACTTTATCCTCACGCTCCTGCATAGCAAGGAGAAGCTGAGAGAAGTTATCTTTAAGAACGCCAAGAACATCTTCTTTATCTTGAAGAGCTTCGGCCGTGTTATGGTTCGACTCTTCAAGCTCATTGAGGTCATTTGTGATGGTCTCAATTTCTTCTTTATAGTTTTCAATCTGACTATCAATTGACTCAAGTCTTTGGTTCTGTCTTTCAATTTGACCTTCAACATCAGTCATTTGATTCGTTACAGTCTCAATTCTTTCATTAAATGATTTTGCAGCAACTTGTTTCTCAAGCAGCTCCTCTCTCTTTTGAGAGTAGTCATCTCTAAGAAGACTTACTGACTCTTCAATTTCTTCTACTCGAGAAACCAACTCTTCGTTTCTCTCCGCAAGATCTTCTTTCTTTTGCCCAATGGACTCTTCATTTTCAAGAAGCTCTAAACGCTGCTTTGATATCTCAGACTTACGGTTAGTCAGAATATCTAAACGAGCATGTCCAGCTTCCATATTAGCAAGCTTTGACTCAAGCGCTGAAGTCAACGAGGCCGCTTCCGATTTCTTATCAGAGAGGTCATCTCTCAACTGATCATGGCGAGCAACAAGATTTTCAAGATCATCTTTCTTAAATCCTACTTTTTCTTCAAGAGTAGGAATTTCAGCTTGTAGAGCTTCAACAAAAGTCTTGAGCTCAGCAATTCTATTATTTCTTTCAACAACCCCATTTCCTTGCTCAGAAGCAGAGGCGAAATCAACAAGAAGGGCACCCTTCTCATTTTTCACCACGCGCTTTCCATCAAAAGAAGCTAGGGCCTTGAATGAAACGTCATCTGTTAATGACTTCATTTTTTCAAGCTCTAACTCTGGAACAAGGTAGTACCCTAAAAGGAATGGTTTTAATTGATCTCTAAGCTCCGTTTCAATTTCAAGGATATCGATAATATTTACGATTCCTTCAAACTTAAGTTTAAGTCTTTCAATGGTCTCTTCTGTCGCAACCGAAGTTTCTCCGGCCGTAAGTACATCTAGACCAAGTTCATGATTAGACTGTAGCCATGTATAGAGGTCTTCATTAGAGGACTTGTGTGAGATGGCGACATTTAAAAAGTCTTTAAGTAGAGACTGCACACCAGCAGTGTACTGGTCGTCACACTTAATAATATTACCAAATAGTGTGAAACCTTGAGGATGGTCTTCGAGAATTTTAGCAATCCCTTCTTTTGTCCCCTCAAGTGATTCATTAATCTCAATTAATGACTGAAGCTTTGATTCACTTTGAATAAGTTCTTTTTGCTTCGCTGCAAGAGCAATGTCTTCAGATTTAAGCTCTGTTTTAAGAGTTTCAATTTGCTCACGCAGACCTTTTTCTTCCTCAGCAAGCTCCTGTGCTCTTTCACGGGCCTGGATAGAAGCTTCCCTCTCATCAGCAATATCTTTAGATACTCCAGAATACTGTTTTTCTAGAGCTTCAATCTCAGTAGTAATATCCTGAAGGCTTCCTGCGAATTCTTCGAGGCGTGAGTTATTTCTAAATACTGTTTGCTCAACTTCATTAAGCTCAACACGGTTCGTTTCAAGCTCTTCTTTTGCTGAATCAAGACTTTCTGATTTTAACTCTAATTCTTCTTTAAGATTTTCTACCGTTTCTTCAAGCTCAGAAAAATCAAAGCCTTCCTCTCTTTGCTCTTCAAGCTTATCGAGGTCGGCCTTAAGCTGCTCAAGACGTTCTCCGCGGTTTTCTACTTCTGCTTGAACCTCTTCAGCTTCTTTTTCTTTTTGACCAATGAGGTTCTCTTTTTCTGTTAAACTCTTAGCAAGATAGTTAAGTTTCTCTTCTGCTGCGGCAAGAGCACGAGAAACTTCATTATATTCTTTTTGAAGGTCTTCAATCTTAGAACTTTGCTCGTCTTTTTGAAGACGCTCATCTTCAAGAGAAATCTCAAAACTATTCTTTTCCACTCTCCAGTTCTCAAGCTCAAGTTCAAGCTCATTAAAACGTTGGTGGTCTTCGCGATAGGCCTTAAGAAAATCAAAAACCTTATGAGAGTTAACCACAAGTTCATTTCTTCTAATCTTATCCCTAAGAGTACGCGCACGCTCCGCTTTCTCTGCTTGCTTTTGTAGAGAGCGAAGGTTTTTCTCAATTTCAATTTGAAGATCATTTAGACGAGAAAGATTCGATTGAGTGGCCTCAATCTTACGAAGAGACTCACGTTTACGGGCCTTAAATTTTGTAATCCCCGCCACCTCTTCAATCATCACACGGCGCTCTTCCGGTTTGGCCTGAACAAGTCTGTTAATTTCACCCTGAGCAATAATTGAGTAAGACTTAGCACCGGCACCAGTATCCATGAATACTTCTTGGATATCACGAAGACGAGCTGGTTCACCGTTAATACGATATTCGGTTTCACCATTTCTATAAAGTTTACGAGTAAGTTGGATTTCAGAGGGAGAGGCAACCTTGTTACCAATATGAATATGTTTTCCCGTATCGTTCTCTAAAACAAGGGTCGCTTCGGCAAAAGCCCCTGGGTTATACTTTGAAGAACCAGAGAAGATAAGGTCTCTCATCGACTTACCACGAAGGTGCTTCGCCGATTGCTCACCCATTACCCAAAAGAGGGCATCTACAATATTTGATTTTCCGCAGCCGTTGGGACCAACGATTCCTGTAATCCCATCGTCGAAATTAATCGTAGTTCTGTCCTTAAAGGACTTAAAGCCTTGGATGATTAGTCTCTTTAATCTCACAATCTCTTCCTATGTTGTGTCTTCAGTGTTCGTGTGTGTGTTGTTGTGTGTTGTGTTTCATTAACTTAAGGCGCAATGAAAGCCTGGTTGTGTGTACCTTTTTGTAACCCTAAGCATATAAAACACGATGCAAAGTGTACAAGATTATTTAACGTTTGATAAGGCCGTAGTGCGGTCTATGTCTGCGAAAAAGCGATTTTAAGATAAATATTTTTATCGGCCATACGCAACAATTTAAGACGCAACGCTAGATCAAAGAAAGTCTGTTTCTTTGCTTATCAATCCTTTTTGGCGTAATTTCCTCAGGCTTAAAAAATGGAGACTTATCAAATGAAAAAACTCATTACACTTACACTAGGACTTTTTCTTTTCAGCATGAGCGCACAGGCCATGCAATTTAGACTTGGATTTTGGAGCAAGAATCTGTGCCAAAGCCTTGAGCCCCAATGCCTACCTCAGCCCCTTCATGAGGTTGAATCTTTTGACATGATGGAGCCTAACCTCAACTCAGGGCGTAGACTTGTTATCCAAAAAAACGACTATACTGCACGACTCCTTTGGACCAAGAGAGATAGCTCCGGTGGCTACTATTCATTTCAGATAGAGCTCTACGATCACGAAGGCACTCTTATCGCCCAATGTGCTCGCTATGAGTCGTTAGATACTTTTGAAAATGCCCCCGTAGGTTCATGTGCAGGAACTGACCGCAATATTTCCAAGCTTGTTGGCCTCACCATCTACCTCCCTTAATTGGCGAGAGCTAACTATCTGATATCACAAAGTATTTTCTATTTAATGATGTATCCTTTACTTAATTCTTCTGACATTGTTGTCTAAGCAACGCCCCTCATGATAATTAATTTTTACTTAGGAGGGGCTTAATGAACATATTGAAATCAATAGTATTTCTCACGGCGATACTTATAGGTGTAAATTCTACTTTTGCACGTAGTGAAGAAATCATTGTCGACACCAATGATGGAGTGACCTCCTTTGGAATTCAAATTGATTTTCCTGAACATTGTTCTCGCCCACAATTCCCTGCCGTAATCCTTATTGGTGGAACGGGCCTCTACTCTCGTGATGTATCTCTCGGAATTAGTGGAACCAAAAGAGATCTCGTTTTCAAAGATCTTTCCGACAGGATGACACAGAATTACTGCGTGGCCACCGTTCGCTACGACTACCGTGGAGTATCTTGCAATCTGCTAGATGACCGCTCCATTGAACAATGCCTTGATGAAGACGTGAGAGCTACACTAACGGCCAAAACCCTTCTTGAAGATATTCAACTTGTTTACGATACTGCGATCAACCACCCCGAGATTAATAAAAATAAAATCTCCATGCTTGGTCACAGTGAAGGCTCAATTAATATTGCTCGCCTCATCTCTCGAAAGTCAATTTCACCTACTTCTGTAGTTTTCTTTGGTGGTGTTACAGAGAGCCCTAAGTCTCTCGTTCGCTGGCAATTTGTCGACCGATCTGTTGATCAGGCCTTCGCAATGGATACCGACTCAGACGGATTCCTAACCAATCTTGAAATTCTATCAGGCTTTGAAAACTCTCAATTTGCTGATCTTGTTCCTGTGCAAACTCTCCTAAGCCCTACAGGTGTATGGATGCGTATTGGACTTGAGACTTCCTTTGGTTATCAGTTTAACTTTCTTGTGGCCAACTCACTCATTCAGCCAGATAACAAACCTTATATTCAAAAAGATATTGTGTTCTCTGGATTTGGCTGGTGGAAGAAATGGTTTCTTGATGGAAAGTCTGTTGTTGAATATATGAAAGATTTCACAGGCCCAATCACTTACTTCAATGGCTCGATAGACAACCAAGCTCCTGCTCGTAAAGAGATGGATTACCTGGCCCAAAATATCCACATGATGAAGTCCATTCCAGAGTTCAAGCTCTATGAAGGAAAAGGACATTGCCTTAGCTCCCATCCACAATTTGGCCCTATCGACGAAGATATTGCTGATGAAATGGCGGCAAGAATGGTTAGAGATATCCTCTAAAATCACTCACACGATTCTATAGATAATGAAAGGAGGCCAACTAGCGCTTCCTTTTTTATTCATTTTAGGCAAAAAAAAAGGAACCGAAAGGTTCCTTTTTTAAATGGTCGACCTTAATGCCCGAGGCTCGAAGATTTTTCCTCCAAGATCCCTTTATAGAACTCAATATTATCAAGGGTTTTACTGTTGATAAGTCCAAAATTGGAGGAAAATAAGCTCTGGAGGAAAGTTTATGGAGGAAAGCTAGATTTCCTCCATAAAACTAAGGGCCCAGCTACAATTTTTGTTGAAAAATATACAACGTATATACGTATGCCCAAGGTTCTATAATACAATGCAGGCATGATTACTATGGTATCAAATTTATCTTCTGTCTCAACTGAATTACTGTCTCCAGCTCTGGTAGGCTTTACAAAAATTTTAAATGAGATTGGAAATCCAAATCATGTTGATAAGTATATGGACTTAGCAAAGGGAGTTGGCCACAGAGTAAAGCATGGTCATGACTTTAGCGAACTTCCCTTAATACTCGAAAAATATGGTTTTGATGGAGTTAGCAAATTTTTCAAACATTTGATAGGTGCTGACTTAATGAGTCCTCATGGTATACCAGTTCTTCCCTACACCCAAGAAATAGGGTATGCATTAGGGCTGTCAACTGGAGAAATTGTTAATTGGATGTGCGTTAATATTGGAGATTTATTTAGTGGATCTTTAGCTGTAACAAACTCGTATTTAAATTATAAATTGATTTTAGCTGGTACTCCAGAAAGTAAAAAGCTTATTCTTATCTTACTTTCATCGGGAATTAAGCTTATATCTTCAACTATAAATCCTAATCCTATTACATTTTTATCCTCTGTCTTTGACATTGGCCTGGTCGGATATGCATCAGCTCCGATACTTATCGACAACTTCATACCGAAATATAGTGTTAAGCTTTCAATATTTAATAGCTTAAATGCAGGAGCATTTTCATTTACTGCTACTGCTTTATATTTAGGCTGCAAAGAATGGTATTATAAAAGGGATTTAAAGAAGCTTGACTACCAATTGATTGCCAGAGAGTCCTCAGTAACTGGACTGTCGGCAGGTGTAGCAAGAATGATTTATAGCTCTTCTAAACATTTTATCACCCAAAATGAAATTATAAGCTCTACATTATCTATAG
>JBFHGF010000117.1:0-8726 GCA_041583335.1 Bacteriovoracaceae bacterium | reverse complement strand
GGGCTTCCTAGAGAAACAACAATTCTCTTCACTTTTAAATCAATACAACACACACACGTAGGCGTGCTACTTGTGTACCTTAAAATAATAAGGGTACGGTGCCCATTGGTATAAAGAAACAAGTTACACGCGTAGGCGTGCTACTTGTGTACCTTAACAATAAGGGTATATGATTAAACCATGAACTTTGTATCCATCTCCGATGTCCACATAAAAAAGCCTGGCGATAAGGCGGAAGAACTCTTTCTGCAGTTTTTAGATAGAGAAGAAACCAAACAGGCCGATTATATATTTCTATTAGGAGATATATTTGACCTTCTCGTAGGAACAGGGCATGAGGTGGAAGTACGTTATGCAAATGTTCTTGAAAAGATTCGAAATTATTTGAAAGCAGGAAAAAAGATTATCCAGTATGAGGGTAATCACGACTTCCATTTTCAAGGTCTGATAAAGAAGCTTTGTGAGAAGTGGAGTATTAATAAAGATCAGTGGGTATATTTGGAAAAACCACAGGTTTTTGAATTCAATGAGAAAAGAATCCTATTTTGTCATGGAGATGAGATAGAAATTGGAAATTATAGTTATAAGTTCTATCGCTTTTGGATTAGATCATTTCCCATCCATTTTTTAGCAAACTATGTAGTACCTGGAAAATGGGTTCAGGCCATTGGGGATAATGCCTCCCAAAAGTCACGAGAGAGAAATAATGATCGGTATGATGAGGCCCTCATGGATACTGAGGTCAAGCCACGCTTCAGAGAGGCCGCGAGAATTGCTGCTGGAAAGTATAGAGCAGACATCGTGATTTGTGGCCATTCGCACTGCTTAGATGATTACAGGGACACGATAAGCTATTTTAATAATGGATACTTCCCTATCACCCATTCATTTATAAGTGGTGATAGAGAAGGAATTGAGGTTAAAGTCCTGCAAGTTGCTGAATAACTTGGTCACGATCTTCTCCCCTTTTGATGGAAACAAAACTTATCGTCCTTGTACTTTTGTCCTTAGATAATGATTTTTTATCAACATAAATGATTTCATCAACTTCCTTTGCTATTTGAGGAAGGTGAGTAATGGCCAGAACTTGGCCCTTCTCTCCTACTCGTTTAAGTGCTTTTGCTATTTTTGAAGCTGTTTCCCCACCTATACCTGTATCAATTTCATCAAAAAAGAAGATGTTGATCGTATCTTCAGAAGCGACAATTTGTCTGAGGCATAGAAGTATGCGTGAAAGCTCTCCTCCTGAAGCAATGTCTTTGATTTTGTAGAAACCTTCTCCTTTATTTGTTTCAGCAAGGAAATTTACCTGTGATAGTCCTGTAGACCCTAAGGTGTTAAGCTTAGAAACTTGAATATTGAAGGTTGCTCCACTCATATTGAGCTCAGAGAGTCCTTTGCTAATTTGTTTGGAAAGTTGAGTGGCATTTTTTACACGGGCATCATGGAGTTTAGTTGCAAGCTCATAGAGATCTTGTTCGAGAGCTTCTTTATCTTGAACAAGTTTCTTATGTTGTTTTTCAATATTTTCCAGTTCGGAGATTTGAGCTTGAAAATCGTCGAGAAGACCTTTGAGCTCATCGGTGTCGATATTGAATTTACGTTTTAGCTTTTGATATTGATCCAGGCGGTCAAGTACCTCGTCTAAGTTGCTTTCTTCATCAAGATCAATATCTGTTTTTGAAATGATATATGAAAAATCTTCAAGGGAAGATACAAGATTTTCAAAGTCTGAACGTTCTTCATTGGAAAAAAGATGATTACATTTTGAAAACAACTTAGAGCACTGTTTAGAAAGACTCAGAAGATTGGTCTCTCCTTCAGAAAAATATTCTTTTAACAACTCCAGATTTTTTTGTGTTTCTTCACTGTTGAGAAGCTGATCCTTTAGGGAGATGAGTTTATTTTCATCTTCAGCGCTAGGGTTAAGTTCTTCTAGTGCGTGCATTTGAAAACGAATATAATCTTCTTTCTGTGTCTTATTTGCTAAGGTCTCGTTAATCAGCTCTATTTCCTGGCAGAGGCTCTTGTACTCGTGAAAGAGAACACTATAGCCATCAAGAGTTTTCTCTAGTCCGGAAAACTGATCAAGAAGATGAAGCTGATAATCTGATTGAGTTAGCTTTTGGTTTTCAAATTGCCCAACCATATCAACAAATGTTTTGCTAAATTTACTCAAAACAGCAAGTGGAGAACTGAAGTGATTGAGGTAAGACTTTGACTTGCCTGTGTTATAGATAATTCGCTTGATAACGACTTGATAAGTATTATCTTCTTCGGCAATAGGGAAGCCTATTTCATCAAAGTATTTGATGAACCTTTCCCCCTGAACCTCAAAAACACCTTCAATCATGGCGCAATCAGTACCTTTTCTCACGAGCTTCTTATCTGCTCTGCCACCGAGAAGAAGTTGGAAAGCATCAAGAATTAAACTCTTTCCACTCCCCGTTTCTCCAACAATACCATTGAACTTAGAGTGAAATTGGATCTCTTGATTTTCAAAAGTGGCAAAATTTCTTAGAGATAAACTTTTAAGGAAAAGTGATGGTCTCATTAGAATAGTCTCCTACCTTGGGTGAACTTTGATTTTAATGTATCAAAATAAGTCTTTTGTGGGTTTGAGATAAGCTTAACGTATTTGGTTTTCGATTTTGAAACTTCTACAATCGCTCTCGATGGCAATTCCAATACTTGTTGCCCATCGAGGGTGAGCATTACACTTTCAGCATCTGCGGGAATTTTTATCTGAAGCGATTGCTTGTCGCTGATTACGATTGGTCTGTGAGTTAGACTATGTGGGCAAATTGGTGTGAGTACAAGGGCCTGAACTCTAGGACTAATAATGGGACCACCTGCTGCTAGTGAGTAAGCTGTCGAACCGGTGGGGCTTGAAACGATAAGGCCATCGCCAGAGATATTGAAGATATTCTCTTCTTCATTGTCTACGCTCAAGCTAAACATTCTTGAGATGTCGTGCTTACTTATTACGGTATCGTTAAGAAAGTGAGTGGAGAAAATAGATTTTCTTCCTTTGGTCACATCAACTTTATATAGAGGTATTTTTGTGATCTCACATTTTTGGGCAATGATTTGTTCAAGTCCTTCAAAGAACTCAGATTTTGCATATTCTGTAATAAAACCAAGTGTCCCCATATTCACACCAAAGATAGGAGCTGAGCGACGGTCCGATTTTCGAGCAAAACCGAGCAGAGTTCCATCACCACCAAGTGTAATGTTTAGGTCATTCTTGTGGTGTAACTCCATGACGGGGAGGAAGTTAACATTCTTAGGAATCGTCTTGAGTATTTTTTTGACCCTTTCCTCTTCTGTGTCACGAAAGGAGACGTTGATTTTTCTTTTTCTAAACCAAGTGACGAGGTTGGGAAGAACGCTTGTATATTCACTTACCGTTCTAGGCTTGAGGATAATACCAACTTCCTTGATATTTAGTTTTACTTTAGTTTGACTCACCAGACTTCCCTTTTATGAAAATATCAATTGCTCCATGTAAATCATCGAAAGGTTTACTGAGAACAATACAACCATAGGTCGCCGCTTTATTGAGTACCTGCTGGGAACTATAGGCCGTGATAATAATAAATTTCTCACCAATTTCTTGGATCGTGTACTTATTCTTACTCTCTTCTAGCACATCAAAACCACTAATGTCTTGGAGCATTAAATCACTTATGACGCGATCAAAATCGTGAGATTTGATGGTTTCAATGGCCTGATTTCCACTACTTTCCCAGGTTACTGTGCATCCTCTTTTTTCGAGGAGGCGTTTTAGACTACGTGCAATAAGGGGCTCATCTTCAACGATTAGAATATTCATAGAGTTTCAAAGGGTAAGGATAGAGAAAATTGAGCTCCACCTTGGTTGTTATTACGGTAAGTTATATTTCCATCAAGCTTCTGAATAAGGTTCTTACAAATGGATAACCCAAGCCCTGTCCCGGCCTCTTTGGTTGTGAAAAAGGGATTGAAAAGCTTTTCTTGAATAGAGTCGGGAACTCCCGGTCCATTATCATTGATATGGATGAGGATATTAGAGTTTTGGTTCTCAACTTCGACATTGATATAGGAGTCTCTTAACTCATGGCCAAATTTTTCTTTTAGGGCCTGTCCACTATTGATGACAAGATTGAAAATGATTTGAGATATCCAGGTGGGATTAGAATAAATAGTGATGGATTCTTCGGTGCTTTTAATATGCTTTTGAATACCTTTTGTTTCTGACTTGGTAAGAATGAGAGTTTCATTAATCACGCTAATGAGATCAAAGTCTTTGAAATTGTCTTCATCTTCGTAGAGGGAACTAAAGTTTTTAATAATAGTTTGGCAGCGGTCACTATTGCTTTTGATGTCTGTAATTGTCTCTTGAATATCTTCGTCCTTACCGGAGGCATCAAGCATATCACTGGCCAGCGAGAGGCCAAAGAGAGGATTGCTCAGCTCGTGACGAAGAGTGTTCAGTAGCTCGCCAAGGAGGGTGACACGATAAAAATGATAAAGGTCGGTTTCTTCACTGAGGGCCTTGTCAAAATAAAGGCAAAGAGTGTTCTTTCCGGTTAAGGTGTGCTCAATTTTTTCATAGTTTTTGCTTAGAGCTTCTTTGAGTCGCTCGAAAGCATCATTTTTAAAGAGATACGATTCTGATCGATCTTTGATACAAAATGGAAGTGGAAGAGTTTCAAGAAGATCAATTATATTTAGGTTTTTATCATCTTGACCCGAGCGAAGCAAGATAGCGTTAAGAACGGGCTCTAGGTGCTCAGTTACCTTTTCAAAGAGCTCACACTCTTCTTGGTTTGGGGGAAGTAAATCATTTCTTCCCAATATAAAAATTAAGTTATAGCGAGTTCCTGTAAAAGATCGTGCTTGGAAATAGCCGATGACTTCCGTAAGCTCTGGTGGGAGTTGCGACGATTGGAAATAACGACTTTTAGATTTTTTAATAGATTGAAAGCTTCTGTTAAAAAGTTCGACTGGGAGTCGTTTGGCATTTGATTTTCCGGAGACGGTAAAAAAGTTACTTGATGCAAAAGCATTTCCTTTTTCATGAGCTATAATCTGACAAGTTGAGTAACTTTTAAAGGCATCAAGAGTTAAGAGAAAGCTAGGTAAACTCTGTAGGTTGTGAATGATGTTGTAGAGCTCTCGATATTCACTTTCAATGAAGTAATTATTTATTTTTTCATTATTATGATCAGTCTTTCTTATTTGCTTTAACTGACCCTGAAGTTTTTTGCGAAAAGAGGTATATTGCTTTCTTGAGTTATCAAGATAATTCAAGTTTGTTTGAGAATAAGTCTTATGACCTTTAGAAAGTAGCCTGATCCACGAGAGAACAGATGCCTTTTGGTCTTGTTTAAGACTAATTTCTCCAGTGCCGTGCTGAAGTTTTAGCTGAGTATTGTCGCTGGAATAGGAAAAATCAATGCCGATCAGTGAGGGATCAGAAATATCCTCACTGATGAGCTTAATTAATTGCCCTTCATTTTTTTCAATGCTGGTACGATTTTGATCTTCCATTGAGTCAGATTATCGATTAATTCGTACTCGAGCAAGTCACAAAGCATGATTATGTCACCATTTTCCTTGGCCGGTATTAGCGCCTTAAGGATAGAGAGAAGATGGATATCAAGCTTTTGAATATCTTCGCTAATATGAGCTGTGTCCGCTAAATTTCTTTTAAGTGTGGAGTGGGTTTTAGCAAAAAGCTGGGTATAGAGATCGAGAATATCAATGACTTCTGTGAAATGGTGGTTCGCAAGATCGACTTCATTCTTATTATAGCAATCCGTTAAGAACTTAATCTTATTGACCAGTAGATCAATATAGTCATTACAGGAGTCGAGAGCTTCAAAAGCCAGTTCAAGTGAAGATTTGATTTCAAAATCAATTTCATTGAAAGACGAAACTCGAGCAGAGGCAACTTTAAGACCATCTTCAAAAGGAACAATTTCTCCATCAAGATTGATACTCACAAGAATATTTTCACGTGAAATCTCATTATCAAAAATGAAAGTGACAAGTTCATCCAATGATTGATCTTGTGCTATTGAATTCTTTAAAGGGGAGTTGTTTAACGTTACCTGTGTCATGCATTACCATCCTTGGTCATTGCTTTAATTCCAAATTTCTTTTGGAGGTGATTAATGGTTTGCCCAAATAGTTCATAAAGAACAGAGCATAATATAGAATTGTCGTTATATACGATGTAACTCGATTCACTGAGCTCTACAATATTTTCACCATCAAGATTGAATTTCATCACTTTGTAAAAATCAATAATGGGGGTGAGCTCTTTATAAGTTTGTTTCAAAAGCTCTTGCAGGCGATCAACATCATCTATCTTGTCAGCATAATCTTTGATAAGATCAAGGTTGGGCTCTGATTTAGAGACTTCAACAAGTATATAGTGGGAGTACTTCTTACCAAACTCACACAACTCATAATATTGCTGAACGCCTTGTTGGAGATGTTCCAAGGGTTGTAGATGCTCACGAGAAAGGTTGGGGAAAGATAATTGCTCATCAATTTCTTCAAGCTTAAATGCAAGGGCAACTTTATAAATGTCGCGAATAAAATCTCTAAAAATGGGAGAATCGGGACCTTTCTTTTCAATTGAAAACCAGCCCGTAGAAGTTTGACCAAATTCCTGAATATCGAGAGAGTCCAAGTGAAATGAACTAACATCTTTATAAATTTCTTCGGCCACTATTGTATTGTTTTGGGTGAAGTTATTTAATATCGCAGCGGTCGCTTGATAGGAAACATCAGCATGACATTGATAGAATGAACAAGCCGAATCAGGAAAGCAGGGGTAGCATTTCGAGCGTGGAGAAAGGACAAAACTATTTGCACCATAGGGTGTTGTTTCTAGTGCCCTTACGGTACCCAGAGAAATACTTAATGTTGGTAGACCCTGTACCTTGGCCAAGTGACCAAGAAGTGAATCGTGGCCAGTGAAATGGGTACATTGTCCTAATTGTTCGAAGCTTTTTTCTAAGTTGAACTTTCCGACGTGATTGAATATTCGATTAGAGTATTTCTTTAGAATGGTGCTACGTGTGATAACTTCGGAGTCTTGGAGTTCTCCTTGAGCACCAAAGAGATGAACCTCTGCAGTTTCATTGTCTTTTAGAAACTTGAAGATAACCTCTGTCCACTTAGATGGTTTCCAGCGCTTTTTCGCATCTGAAGCAAACGGGTGGATCGCCAATTTAATTTGATTGGTCTTCTCTAAAGTAGGAGTCTCCTTAACTTGAGGAGGAACTCCAAGGATATTTTTATAAATATCAACTAGGTTGAATGGACAGTAAGGACCACTCATCACCATGGAGTATACGATTTGAGACCACTGGTCTTTAACGATTACTTTGTTGTGGTTATCAATTCTTGTTCCAAGCTTGTGCTCACATTCAATTAGGTTAGATAAGTAGTTTGAGGCTTCGCAAAATGATAAGTTAATAAGGACATCAATGCCTTGTAGCTCAGGTGATGTTAACCACTGATTTACATTATCGGTATAACTTTTAAGTTCTGATGCAAAAAAACTTTCAATATCAAGTGTAACGACTTCATCAAATACATTGTTGAGAAGAAAATCTAAAGAGGAGGCAAAGTTCTTACGTGCAATGAGTTTAAGTTTAATCTCTGGATGCAAGGCCTTAAGTTCTGAAGCCGCTTGATAGGTCTGAACAAGGTCACCAAGTCTTGTGAGCTGAATAATTGCGAATGTCTTACTCATAAAGAGCTCCCTTGGTTATTTACTTCGTACTGGTTTGGTTTTCGATAGGCGCTTTTTTTCCTTTGATAAGGCTTAGGGCAAAGAGAAATACATTATCTTCTCTATTGAGCTCTTCTCCCTTTTGAAGTTTTATTTCGACTTCTTTGATACGATCTATGATTTCTGTTTTCATAATCTTGACTCTGGTTTAACTGTCGTTTGAGTAGCCTTGTCTTTATCAAAGGACTCGAGCTCTTTGAATACATTGAAACAGTTTTGTAGGTTTGACTTCAATTCATAGAGGAGGCCTTCAACACCTTTGAAGTTCTCATCTAATGTTGTCGCGTTTAGGGACTCAAGTCTTGCTCTAAAAAATAATGTAGGAATTGCACTTAAATTATTATCAAAACAGCGTGAAATAAGTTTTTCTAGCGCATCGACAAAGTTCACCGCTTTTCTACGATCTTCTTGAGTCTGAATGAGGCCTCGAAGTGTACTGAGGAGGTCTTTTGTAAGCTCTGAAAGTGCCTGCTTCTCTTCATTGACTACTTTTGAGATGAGTCGTCGATCAAACTTCTTATAGATAAGGTCATAAATTTCTCTGTTTTCTAAATCAGTATTTTGACGAGGAGAGGCTAACCTTAAAGCTACGGCGCGCGCGAGCATTCTCTTTGTTTCATATCCTTCTGAATAGGGTCCAGAAATAGGAACATAACTAACTCCAGTAGAAAGCTCGACTGGTCTGTATACACAGAAGCCCGAGTCGAGTTCTTGATCGATATCAGAATCTGAAATTTCGGTCCCCAAAAGTGCCGAAATAGTATGAATAATGAGTTCTGGATGAAGAGATTGATTGCTTCTTGTCACCTGCTCTTTGTCCTCAACACCTTCTTTGAATACTCTAAGGTTCGCTGGCCTTGAGATAATAGCACTACTGGGATTGATGGTTCCTTGTTTTAAAAACGGAGCTTCTCCGAGAGAAACCTCAAGG
>JBFHGF010000116.1:0-8760 GCA_041583335.1 Bacteriovoracaceae bacterium | reverse complement strand
TTGCTCTCTCAGCTAAAAAGAATTCAAACGAATATTCCTGCTCGTCGCAATATTTCGCCCCAAATCTTCAATAAAGAAAAGTATGCTTTAGAAGAGCTCGCTAAAATGAAAATTCATTCCATGCTCATCAGGGCCAAATTAAATGAGATGGGTTACATCGTAAGTGATGATCAAGTTGAAGCAAGTATCAAAGGTACAGAACAGCGACTAGGTCTAAATAGAGCGGCCCTTCTTAACTTCCTCCAAAATAACGACTTTGCCTTTGATGAGTATTTTGAATTGATTCGTGAGTCTCAAGAATTTGGCCTATTTGTTTCTCGTGTTATTCAGCCACTTATCTCTATTACAGAGCAAGACATTAAAAATGCTTACTACCAAAAATATAGCTCAAAAAAGTCTCTCACTTTTAGTTATAACCTTGTAGACTTCTCTATTTCTGAAGATGCACTTAGCAAGGCACAGGTCTCAAAGCTAAGAGCAACACTAGTCGACTTTCAACAAAATGGTGTTCTTCCAGAAGCCTACTCAACTGTTTCAACCAATGAGCTTGGTGACCTCAATGAAGAGTCCCTTATTGCTCCGATTAAGCAATCATTAGTTAAAACCAATGAAGGCGAATTTTCTAACCCTGTCCTTCTTGGTGGTGCATACCATGTCTTCTTTGTTAAAAAGAAAAATCTTGTTGAGTCATCCGATTATCTAGAAAAGAAAAATGAAATGTATTCCGAGCTTTTCAGTAATGCGATTAAAACTATTTCAGACTCTTGGTTTAATGCAGAAATGGATAAGCACTATATTAAGTACTTCTTCTAGACCATGATTTATATATCACAAGGACATGAGAGAGGTATAGGGCCAGAAGTCTTCTTTAAGAGCTGCCTATCTCTTCCTCAACATGTTTTGGATTGTATGTGCCTTTTTGCTTCAATTAAGAGCTGTGAGGACACTCTAGTAACCCTTGATCTACCATTTCATATTTATAACGATCATATCGTTCTCAGTTCTAAGAAAATACAACTTGTACCCATTGTTGCTGAAGATTCTAATACTGAAAGCTCCCAGAGCTTAACCGATATTTTAAATATAATTAAACCTAACGATATACTTATCACCCTGCCGACTTCTAAGGATCAACTTGTACTGCATAATAACAATTGTGCCGGATATACTGAATTCTTTAGAAAATACTTTAATAAAGATAGCATCTCTATGATCTTTAAGTCTTATGACTTAAAAGTTTTGCTTCTGACAGACCATATACCACTCAATGAAGTTACAGATACACTTGACCTCTCCTTAATTACTAAAAAGGTTAGTGAAACACTTAAGGGTATAAAACGCTACTTTAAAAATGAACCCCAACAAGTTCACTTCGCTGGAATAAATCCACATGCTGGTGAAAATGGCGTTCTTGGAAATGAAGATATGCTATTAACCCAGGCCTCTGGGAATTTACAAAAGCAATTCACAAATATTGATTTCCACGGCCCCCATCCAGGGGACACTCTTCACTTTCATCATCAAAAGAGTATCGATCAGCTATTTGTTTATGCTTTTCATGACCAAGGTCTACCATTTTTTAAAGATAAATATGGTCTCTTTGGTATAAATATAACTATGGGATTAGATTTTCTAAGAATGAGTGTTGATCATGGAACGGCCTTTTCCCTTTTTGGAAAAAACCAAGCTTCTTCCTCTGGCTGTTTATATGTCCTGAATGAGGCTTACAAAGTTCATTCCCTTTAGGTGACTTATGAGTATTAATGAAATTAATGTTGTTAAATCTAAGGTGCATAATCTTAAAGAAGTCTCTGTTAAGATTCCCAAAAATACTTTAACTGTTATTACAGGGCCGAGTGGCTCAGGAAAGTCTTCTCTAGCATTTGATACCATTTATGTTGAGGGACAAAGAAGATATATTGAGTCATTATCAAGTTATGCTCGTCAGTTTCTTGGGCAATATCAACCACCTGACGTTGAATCAATATCTGGTCTAAGCCCGGCAATAGCTATTGATCAAAAATCAACCACCAAAAACCCAAGATCAACAGTTGGTACTATCACTGAAATTTACGACTATCTTCGCGTACTATACGCCAGAGTAGGGGATATGATTGATCCCGATTCTGGTGTGATTCTAAAGAAATATACTCCACCTCAAATAGTTAAAGAGTTATTGAAATATCCAGAAAGAACAAAGCTGCAATTACTTGCTCCTGTTCCATATAAGAAAAAAACGGACCTCAGTAAGCAGATCACAAAATACCTCACAATGGGCTATTCGAGAGTTCGTCTCAATGGTGAAGTCATATCGCTTGATGATTCTTTTAAGCTTCCGAGTTCTTATGATAATACAGAGCTTGAAGTCGTTATAGATCGTGTTCTTATTAAAGATGGTGTCCAAAAGAGACTAACAGAAAGTGTTGAGCATACTCTCAAAGAGGGTAATGGTATTATTAAAATACTTATCGATGATCATGAATGCATTACCTTCAGTGAACATATGCTCGACCCTAACACCGGAACTCCTTTACCGGATCTAGAGCCAAGACTCTTCTCTTTTAATAGTCCTATAGGTGCTTGTCCGAAATGTAACGGCCTTGGTGAAAGCAAGGACTTTACAAAAAATGCCGTACTCTTCGATGAAAGCCTACCTATTTTGAAAGGTGCAATTGAACCCCTCACAAAGAAGAATAACTTCCTTCACAAAATGACAGAGTGTTTTCTCCTTGAAGAAGGCTACTCTATTACAACGACCCTTGCCCAACTGAAGAAGAATGATCTTGATACCCTTTGGAATGGCTCCGATAAGGTCTATAAGTATGCATTTAAATCTGAAAACTCTCACTTCGAATTTAGTAAGCCATTCCCTGGTATTTTAAACTGGCTCGAAAAAAAGTATCTTGAAAGTACTTCTGAAAAAGTGCGAAAGAATCTTGAAGATTATATGGTCATCAAAGAATGTACCAAGTGTAATGGTCAACGCCTCAATCAGCATGCTTTAAATGTAAAGATCGCCGGTACCAATATAATTGATCTCTGCACACTTAGCATCGAAGATTGTTTTGAATTTTTTAAGAAAAATCACCTAACAGGTGAAAAGAAAATTATTGGTGAAAAACTCAATAAAGAGATATTCAATCGCCTCTCTTTTTTAACTGATGTTGGTCTTGGTTATCTAACTCTAAACCGAGCAGCCAATACCCTAAGTGGGGGAGAGGGGCAGAGAATCAGGCTGGCCACTCAAATTGGTTCCGCCCTCAGTGGCGTACTCTATGTTCTCGATGAACCTTCTATTGGACTCCACCAGAGAGACAATACAAAACTCATCAAAACTCTCAAATCTCTTCGAGATCTAGGTAACACTGTTCTTGTTGTGGAGCACGACGAAGAAACCATGACTGAGTCTGATTTCATCGTAGATATAGGCCCAGGAGCCGGTCGTCATGGTGGACAAATTATTGCCGCTGAAGAGACCTCTAAGTTTATCAAAAATAAAGATTCAATTACGGCCAAATATCTTAACCATACTGTGGCCATTGAAATACCAGAGCATCGTCGTATTTCGGACTCCTTCATCAAGTTACGAGGAGCAAAACACAATAACCTTAAGAATGTTGATATTGATATTCCACTAGAGACACTTGTTTGTATTACTGGTGTCAGTGGCTCTGGTAAGTCCTCACTTCTTCACAATGTATTGGTTCCGGCCTGTAAGAACTACCTTACACCTATGGGTGGTCTTTATAATTATAGAAACTATCATTCGATCTCTAATCTCGAGTCAATTAAGTCGATCATCGAACTTGATCAATCACCTATCGGACGGACCCCTCATAGTAACCCTGCAACTTATACGAATATGTTTGATGATATTCGGAAACTCTTTGCAAAAACCCAAGAGTCACAGATCAGAGGTTATAAACCAGGTAGATTTTCTTTCAACGTCAAAGGTGGTCGCTGTGAAGAATGCGAAGGTAATGGTGTAAAAAAAATTGAGATGCACTTTCTCCCTGATGTATTCATCACTTGCTCCGAATGTAAGGGGAGAAGGTATAATAATGAAACCTTAAGTGTTCTTTATAAAGGTCAAAATATTGCCAACATTTTAGAAATGTCCATTGAAGACGCATACCAGTTCTTCAAAAATCATAAAAAGTTAAATCGTATTCTAAGTACTCTCATTTCAGTTGGTCTTGGCTATATGAAACTTGGTCAACCGGCCACAACACTTAGTGGCGGAGAAGCCCAACGCTTAAAGCTTAGCCGTGAATTAGCAAAGAAGACAAAGGGAAAAACCTTATATATTCTTGATGAACCCACGACAGGTCTACACTTTCAGGACGTAAAAGTACTTCTTAAAGCAATTAATGAATTAGTAGAGCAAGGCCATACAGTTGTCATTATCGAACATAACCTTGATATCATTAAAAGTGCCGACTATATTATCGACCTAGGACCAGAGGGAGGATCAGGTGGGGGAACCATCGTCGCTCAAGGTACTCCTGAAGAAGTGGCCAAAGTAAAAGCTTCTCACACAGGCCACTATCTCAAGAAATATGTATAAGAATGTAAACGATTCCAAACATCCAATTATTTCCTTCATCCAAAATATGCGTGATATGGATGAAGCCGTTATTGTCGACTCCGCCAAGCTTATCGAAAAGTTCATTGTTGCCAATCGCTTTAAGCCTCTCAATCTTTTTATAAAAGAGAGTTTGTTAAGTAAATTCAGTTTTGAATCACAATTTCCAGAAGTTACAGTTTTAGCCGATGAGATTTTTCACAATATCGCCGGCTATAAGTTCTCTAAGGGAGTTCTGGCAACTTTTGAAAAACCACAATTTAAAGATCTCAAAGAACTACGACCACCCTTTATTATCCTCAATGGCCTATCTTCACCGGAAAATGTCGGCTCTATAGTTCGTACTATGGCCGGGCTTGGTTTTAAGTCACTTATTATTGACTCGAAAACATGTAGTCCTTTTCTTCGTAGATGCATTAGGGTTTCTATGGGTAATATTAACTTTATCGATGTTCATCGAGTTTCTGACCTAAGAGCTTTTATTAGTGAATCAGATATAGAAATTTATTATGCTGCAAATGAAGTGAGTTCTATTTCACTTTATACAACAAAGCCGAGCATGAACTCGGCCTTTATGATTGGAAGTGAAGGACATGGAATTGATAAAGATATTCTCGAAAATGCCAATAACATCATCAAGATTCCTGTTACCGAAGGCGTCCTTCACTATAATGCTTCAATTGCTTGCGCTATTATAGCCAGTGAATTTTCTAGGCAATTGTCCCTAGTAGAGTAGACATTTCTATAGCACTCATCGCTGCTTCCCAACCTTTATTACCAGCTTTGGTACCAGCTCTTTCAATGGCCTGCTCAATATTATCAGTAGTGATTACTCCGAAGATAACTGGAATACCTGAATCAAGTGATACACGTGCGATCCCCTTTGAAACTTCACCTGATACAAAATCAAAGTGAGGAGTACTTCCACGAATAACGGCACCTAGACAAATTACAGCGTCGTATTTCTTTGTTTCTGCTAGCTTCTTTGCGACAAGAGAAATTTCGTATGCTCCTGGTACCCAAGCTACAGCTTGGTCATCAGGGTTAGCACCATGTCTCTTCAAACAATCAAGAGCTCCTGAAAGAAGCTTACTTGTGATGAATTCATTAAAACGTCCCGCAACGATTGCGTATTTCTTACCTTCTGCATTTAAATGACCTTCAAATAGTGTCGTCATTATATTCTCCTAAATAAGTAAATTTTCTATTTAATATTCTTTAAAATATGACCCATCTTTTCTTTTTTTGCTTTCAAGTACTCGTAATTTACTTCATTTGGCTCAATTTCCAAAGGAACTCTTTCCACCAACTCTAAGTCAAAGCCTTCTAGTCCAACAACTTTACGTGGATTATTAGTAAGTAATCTCATTTTCTTCACCCCAAGAAGCTTCAGAATTTGAGCTCCAACTCCGTACTCACGTAAGTCAGCTTTAAATCCTAGCTTATGATTGGCCTCAACTGTGTCATAACCTTGATCCTGTAGTGCATAGGCTTTAATTTTATTGGGAAGCCCAATTCCACGACCTTCTTGTCTCAAGTAAACAAGAACTCCGGTTCCTTCTTTTTCAATTTCTTCCATGGCCTTTTCTAACTGTTTGCCACATTCACAACGTTTTGAGCCAAAGATATCTCCAGTGAAACATTCTGAATGCATACGCACTAGAACTGGTTTTTCAGGATCAATCTCCCCCTTAGTAAGCGCAACATGATGAACTTGATTTCCAACATTGGTTTCAAACATATGTAGTTTGAAGTCACCATATTTATTGGGAAAGGCAATGGTGGCGGTTTCATCAACAAGTGTTGCTGGTGTTAAATCTTCTGGAAAGGGATGGCTTCTTCTGTACTCAATTAAGTCTTTTACCGTGATAATTTTAAGATTGAACTTCTTGGCCATCTCCATCAGAGAATCTCGTCTGGCCATAGATCCATCTTCATTAAGAACTTCACAAATTGCGCCAACAGGTTTCAATCCAGCTAAAATGGCCAAATCGACAGCAGCCTCGGTATGTCCTGCTCTTTGAAGAACTCCACCTGGTTTCGCAATCAATGGAAAGATATGTCCTGGACGGGCCAGATCTTCTGGTCTGGTTTTCTCATCGGCGAGTATATTTAAGGTCTCTGCTCTGTCAGCAGTCGAAATTCCAGTTCCGCCATTATTGCAGTCTACTGATACAGTAAATGCTGTTTCATGTACCGAATCATTTTGGTTTACCATGAGTCCAATATTAATTTGTTTCGCAACTTTTCTGGTCAAAGGAGCACATATCAAACCTCTGGCTTCTTTAACCATAAAGTTAACATCTTCAGCAGTAACTTTTTCAGCGGCCATGATAAGATCACCTTCGTTCTCGCGATCTTCATCATCTAAAACGATAATCATCTTACCGTTTTTAATTTCTTCAACTGCATCTTCAATTTTATCAAACATTCTAAAAGCCTTTAGACCTCAACCAGTCTTCAGTTATCGTAGATTTTTTATTATTCACATTTGCTGTGGAGCTACCCCCATAAAGAAGAAGGTTTTCCACATATTTGGCCAAGATATCCACCTCAACATTCAACTTATCCCCAATCCACAATTTGTGGAAAAGTGTATGATTCCAAGTATGGGGGATAATCGATACTTGCGCTTCATTCTTCTCACGCCAGAGGTCACTCAAGGTTAGACTTGTCCCATGTAAAGTAATTGAACCTTCTTTAACCATATATTTCATCAAATCTGGCGAAACTGAAAAGTTCATCACATAATTCTCACCATAATTTTTAACATCTGTAATCGTTCCAATACCGTTTACATGGCCTTGAACAAGATGGCCGCCAAGCCTATCAGCTAACCTTAAAGCCAGCTCCATATTGACTTGCTCTCCAACTTTCAAGGTACCTAAAGTTGTTTTCTCCAAAGTTGTATGAACGGCCTGTACGGTGAAACTATTTGAAGTTTTAGAAATGACTGTCTGGCAGGCGCCATTAATGGCCACCGAATCATCAATTCCCATATCATTTACAAGCTGAGCGGATCTAAAGGTAAATTTCTTACCCTCAGAGTTCCTTTCAATGGATTGAACTTCACCAAGTTCTTTAATCAATCCTGTAAACATTATTTTATAACCTCGAAAACTGCTTCATTAGAATCAAGCAATCTCCACTTTCCAGAAAGACTCTTGGCCTTTTCCATATCAAAATTTATGACACTCTCATATATAGCGGCTCCATTTCCTATCAACTTCGGCGCGATATAAATGGTCATCTCATCATAGAGATCATTTTCGATTAAGCTTGAAATTAACTTCGAGCCCCCCTCAACTAATACTGAGGTAATGCCTTTGCTTCCAAGCCAATTCAATGCTCGTTCATAATCACCTGAAAATTTAAAATGGTCTAATTCACTCTCAATTTCATGATTAGTGTGGAAACCATAAACTTCTTTTCCAGCTTGTAGTATTTTAAGATCTTTGTCCTTGAGTTTACTCAAGTCTCCGATCACAACTTTCTTATTTTCTTTAATGACTTCATCACCCAAACGAGTATTTAACGAGGGATTATCATTTAATACAGTATTCATACCAACCCATACAGCATCATATGCTCTACGTAGGTTATGAACCTCTTCACGTGCAGTAGAGGAGGTTATCCATTGGGAGGAGCCCGTTTGGCTAAACATTTTCCCGTCTAGCGTCATCGCCATTTTCAAATGTATATAAGGCCTCTTTGTTGTTATATACTTGAAAAAGACCTTATTAAGCTTCTTTGCTTCCTCATTGAGTAAACCAACCTCAACTTCAATACCATGGTTGCGTAGCTTCTCAATGCCTTTTCCTGCAACTTCTGGATTTGGATCAAGACAAGCGACAAATACCTTTTTAATTTTTTTTTCAATAATGAGATTCGTACAGGGAGGTGTTAATTTATTCGTA
Organism: Bacteriovoracaceae bacterium; assembly: GCA_041583335.1. GTDB lineage: Bacteria > Bdellovibrionota > Bacteriovoracia > Bacteriovoracales > Bacteriovoracaceae. The sequence goes on along the minus strand of JBFHGF010000116.1, from coordinate 258 downwards.
TGACAACAGGGCTCCAATGTACAAAAAAGCGTTGCTCCCTCAAGTGCTACCTCTGAGTCATTTACGGCCTCAACTTCAGCATGAGGTCCACCTTTAAACTTGTGAAAACCCTCTCCAATAACTTGTTCATCTTTTACGATTACAGCACCAACCATAGGATTGGGCGCAACAGTTCCTAGACCTTTCATGGCCAACTCTAATGCGCGTCTCATATAACTAATCGGTTCTGTTTTCACTGTACAACTATTTGAAAATTTG
>JBFHGF010000115.1:0-8767 GCA_041583335.1 Bacteriovoracaceae bacterium | reverse complement strand
GTGATCAATTTCTTCACTTTTAGAAATCGACTCATCATCAAAGATAGGATGAGAGAAGGCCATCCCCATGCGACGAATAGGACTATTTTTTACAATAACCCCAAAAGTTCCACTGGCCATGGACTTCCCCGTTCGCAAAGATTCATATTTTGACTTCATCCTTAAAGGTGAAAAAGCGAGATCAAGGCCTACACTCTCAACACCATCCTCCGGGGAATAAGAGTAGAACACAGGAAAATAGACTTCCCTTTCTAAAGCCGTAATTTCCTTGCCCTTACTGTCAATCTCAAAAAAATGGAACCCCTTTAATCCATCTCTTTGCGCTCTTGCTTCGTAAGTGGCCCTCTCTCTTCTTAAAACCTTGGGCTGCCACTCGGCCATCCTTATAGGAGACTCTCCTATAATATAATTTTGGCAATAGGTTTTAAACTCATCGCGACTTACACCCTTACTTGCATAGAAGAGTCCTTCTATTCCTCGCAAGAAGCTCTTTGTCTTTAACAGCTCTTCTTGGGCAAAGCTTCTTAGAATTTCGGAACGTTTGGCCGTTTCCGATTCGACGTGGGAATCCTCTTTCTCTAAAAGGAAAAAAAGAAATAGCCCGGATACGACAGCACCAAAGCTAAAAACAAAGAGAGATGGGAGAACTGATATTTTCTTCATATTAACCCTCTATAATATAAACAAAAGCTATTAAACGTCTAACACTACTTGCTATAAGCGAACGTAGTTTAGCCTCCTTAACGCACATATCTATTTTTTCATTTTTTTTTTTGACTTCTATTCACATAAATTCTACTTTTTTCCCTCAAATATCATTTAGGGAGTCTAAATTATGAAAAGTCTTTTTTTAACAGCAATGGCATTCCTTTCTCTATCATCTTTCGCTCAAGGTTATTACACCGTATCAAAAGAGGACACTGACATTTTAATCGTGGTTGATAATTCAGGAAGCATGCAGCAATGGCAGACTCGATTCTCGGATTTAGTTCCTGCAATTTTTGAAAAATACAAAAATAACTCAATTAGAATCGGACTTGTCTCAACCGATGAGGTACAAGTCCCTCTATTCTACGGTCAACAGCTCAGCGATACCTTTAACAATGTATTACTCAACCTAAGAAAACAAATTAATCGTATCGGTACTGGTGGTGATCCAACGGAGCGTCCACTTAAGCAAGTTATGAGAACATTTGCTGATCCTGATCAAATTAACTTTCATCGCTCTATGGATACTCAACTGGAAGTTTACATCGTCACAGATGAAGAAGATCAGAGTGAAGGGTATGAACAAGGAATTGGCTTCCTTAGCGATCTTATTCAATTCAAAGATCTTAAAAAAGTGAGGATCCACCTCTACGCTCCGATGTCCAATTGTAGCACTAATAATGTTGATCCCAACCAGAACCTTGCTCTTCTTTCTAAGACAACTGGTGGTACACAAGTAGACCTCTGCCTAGAGTAAGCTTCAGATCAAGGAGGGGCTATATTAAAGCCCCTACCATTTCCTCGAACTGTTGATTTTTTTGACACCCTCTTAAATCTTTACTCACTAGCTCTTCCTCGGCTCCATTTTGAAGTAGAAGAGTTTCATGAAAAAGAAAACACTATCGACACTATTTTTGGCCCTATTACCTTTTACTTCTCTTATGGCAGCGGAAGCGACAATCTTGAAGGTTTCAAAGACCATCAATTCCAAGAATGTTCTTCATTACAAAGTCCAATATGATGAGCAAACCTGTGAAATTACAGGAAAAGTGTTCGCCGATTGGAAAATGGATGAAGAAGATGGACGCTGGAAATCTCTAGAAGAGTCCTCCAGTATGATTAAAAAGCCGCTTCGCCCACAGAGTACCCTATTATCTGGATCTGAACTGATCTTTACCACAGAATCTATGGGAGAATTTTCTAAGAAGAAAATCATCGACCAAGAGCAAGTGGTAGTAAGAACAGATCGCAATAAAAGTGGTTCTTGTCAGCTCACCAATGAAATCATGATTCGCGGTAAGAGGTATAATGTTACTCAACTTCACTCAAAAGTTACTATGTTTGGTAATGTAAAATGGGTTGAGGTTACCGCTCAAGATGAGAACGGAAAGACAACAACAATGAAGTTCTAGTCGTAGACTGGAGCTTCAATTTAGAAATTTCTTTCTTAGATTCATGAATGGCTTCTCAATGAGAAAATAGGTGCAAAATGCTGCGATAAAAGCAAGCAAGAGAAAGAGCACTACTCCTAGGCTCCAGTGAAGAGAAGCCGCGTACTTCAAAATAAATCGTTGAAAGAGGTTATTCCAAATATAGAGGCCATAAGAGGTTATTGAAAGCCAATAGATTGGGGTAAATACCTTCTTCGAAACCTTTAAATAATAGGCCCCCATCAAGCATATCCCTGCACTAAGAGATAATAGAGTAAAGGAAAGCACGGCCTGTATTCCTGCGGGATGAGACTTCACCCACCACAACGTTAATAAAAATAAAGATAACCCTAGTAGAAAAAAAGGATTTCCCCTCTTCTTAACGACACCGCCCCAAACACTTTGAGTCCTAGCTAAAAATACCCCTAAAGAAATTCCATCCAAATGAGTATAAGTTGGGAAGGTCACCCAATAGGCGCTCTGAGCGACTCCACTCACCTCTAGATTGAAAATATAGTGGTATCTTAAATAAAGACTAACTCCCATCGGTACAAGCCAGACCCAACTCGGTAGTTTCTTAAAGGCAAAGAAATAGATTAGCCATGGAAACACAAAGTAGAATTGTTCTTCAATACAAAGAGACCAACTTTGAACAAAGTCAGTGGGTGACATAAAATTTTGTAAGAAGAAGAAGTAAGGCCAAATTAATTCCGAATTAAAAGCGAAGCCTAGCAAGGGTTTGATTATGACGTAGGCAAAGAGGGCCAAAAAATACAGTGGTAAAGTTCGAAACCATCTTTTTACCCAAAAGTTTTTTAAGCTCTTCCAAGGGTGATGACACTGCTCTTTAAAGGTAAGCCCACCAATCAAAAATCCAGAGAGAACAAAGAAAATATCTACACCACTCCAGCCAGGGCCGACCAACTGATTAAAGAGTTTAGGAGCTTGAACAGCTTCACTGGAGTGTAGAAAAAGAACTAAGCAAATGGCCATCGTTCTCAAAAGATCAAGGCCACGATTCCTGTGGGCCATTTTTCTATGCTCTTCTCTAATGCTATCAACTAAAGTGTTGATCATCCCTCTTTCCTCCGAGGTCAGTAGATATTCTTCCTGAACTTCTGAAATAGTTTATCATAAGAAGATTTTATTGGCTTTGATCGTAATTTCAATATATTAAAGCCACTCTTTTCACGTATTTTCTACATTCTTCCTATAATTTCTATTTTGTATGAAGTATAAGGACTCCTCCTAGCCCCAAGGAAGTATTATGAAAAACGCTCTCAGTATTCTTATTTTTCTCATCGCCTCATGCAATGCCTTCAGTACAAACCTCGAAGAAGATCTTACGGCCTATGTAAAAATTGATCACCTCTCAAGATATATTCAGATTAGAGATCCTCGTGTGAATTACGATGAAGTCCTCTTTCGACTTCTCGACAAATACAATCGCAAAGGTCCCGAATTTTTAAATACTGTGATTGGGCAAGGCCAACAAATCTCTCAAAACTTAAGTGCAACAGAGCAAGAATTCTTTGGGCAACTTGGCTCCTTTTACTTCAATGAAGAAGAATCTTCTCAGCTCCTCGAACGCTATATCCTTAATCGCCAAGAAAATGTGAGCCGCTATATTCCTACAGACTTTGACTACGTTTTTGATGCCTTCATCAATCTGACTCTCGTCGGACAAGAAATGGAGCAAAAAATAATGGATGCTGATCTTACTTTCCTCCTACCTCCCGAGCTTTCCCTCATTTCCAATCAAGCTCAAGGTTTCTATCAAAACTCGAGAAGAGCACTCAACCAATGTTATGACCGTTGTTCGGCCCAGGCCGGAATGAGTGGGGTAATAGACCTGGCCCTCGCTCCCCTAAGGGCAGTCAAGGCCACTAGCATGTCTTTAAAGGTAGGACTTTTCCTATCAGAAAATATCATTCAATCGTCTTCAGACTATGCCCTTTCAAGAATTCAAAATGACATGAACAAAGACGATCAATTTGATAACTTCGGGGCCAACACTACAGAAAGATTGCTGAAGGGCGCAGGCACTGGAATTAATATCTTCAAAGTAATGGGAGATATGGTTGGGGCCGTAAATAATATCTCTGAATCGGCTTTCTGTACGCTTGATTGCGATCAACAGTACGAATTGGACATCCATAATAAATTCTTAGAGCTCACCAGTAAGAAGCCTCGAGACGATAACTCTGATCAAGATAGTCAGGCCACTAAGCCCGACGATACTCAAAGTGATCAAAGTGCCGAAAACGATCAGCAGCAACAAGATAGCACGAGTAGTGAAAATCAAAACGAAAACGAATCAGAACAAAACTCAGACGACTCTTCTCAGGATCAAATAGATTCTTACGAGGTTCCCGATATAGACGAACTGTGTTCTGGTGATGATGAGTGTATTCTCATTGCCGATAACCCGAGTAGTTCTAATGCCTCTAACACGGTTCGCTTTAACCCTTATGAAGAAATGTACGGTGACAACCCTTTAAGAGACCTCAACACCTTCCTAGGGCTCTTTAAAAACCTTCCCCCTTTAATCAGATACAGACTTCTCGCCATGCTTCAATATGAGTACTACTCTTTCTTTAATTCAAGAAACACGTACTGTGATGATAAATACTGCCTGCCTACTGACATTGGAGATAGCATTGATTCTGGAGATCACAATGGTGATGGATTAAATGATACCTGTGTTGACAAGGAATGCCTGCAAGATCTTGGGATCGATGAAGACCCCGACCCTAACCCTCTATCGGATGAAGACCTCTTTTGTATGGATAAGATTTGCCTAGGGCCAAGATTCAATGGAGATGGAGATGACGGCTTTTTTAATGGCCCTAAAATCCCTATCATCATCTTTCCCTAATTTTATAAAAGCCTAGGTCCACTCATAGAACGAGTTAACCAGCGCAAGCTCTAGCCCTTGATCTTTGAAGTATTCATTCAAGTAAATCTGGCTAAATTGCATAATCCCCTTCTTCACGACACCACACTCTCGACCTTTGAGATGGATAAAGAAGTAATGAGCGTAAGTCCTTTCGGTTATAAGAGTTTTCTTCTTAGGTGCACCATAGGCCGAGGCCAACAGTGAAGAGGCGACAGAAAATCCCTCTTGCTCTTCAGGAGAAATAATTTGATTGGCCCTTTCTAAGCTCTCTTTAGTCACAGGAGAAAAGGTTAATCCACATTTTTCTAGAGTATATCCGTAAGGACAATGCAAGCATGTCGATTTACAACAGGTCTTTTTATTCTTAAGGTATTGGGAAGTGAAGACATCATTATTATCTTCATCTTTGTAAGTAAGTTCAGTCATAGAAATCCATTCTACCAGATCACTTCATTTCTGTTTAGTTATTCTTAAAAAATAGTACCCCTACCTCCTTCTTGGCCTAATCGAAAATGTAAGTTAATTAAATCATTCAATTTTTTAAAATTCGACGTTCATGCTATATAATTAACAACATGGAAGGCAAAAGGTCAGGTTTCGAACGTGTCTAAACAAAAGTATAATCAATTGATCGAGAGCTTCTCATCTCAATTACAAGTGAGAGGGATAGAAATTAATCACTTGGATTACAATCTCAAACATCCATTTGACGAACTCTCCGAAGCACAAATCCAAGAAAACCTCGAGTTTATTCAAGGCTTAATAGACCAATATGAAGTTCTTGATCCCAGTCAATCCAAGAGAGAGACAGCACGCTCCATTATTCTTCACAATGGGATGGCCCCTGTGGATTCCAGTATTTTTGAGAAATTTGCAGAAAATGATTTTGTGGAAATCATCGACCTCACCTCTTTGGCGGCAACTTTTCGCTGCACAGAAACATTCAAAATGACTAATTATTCTATCGAGGAACTTCTCTCCTACTCTTCACTCGTCCTCTTTGATCGCCCCAGCTGGGTTATAGCAGAGATCCTTAAAATAATTGAAGATGCCAAAAATAATCCACGATTAATCGATATGAGCAGTTTTCCCACGTATATACTGCAAGAAACAATGTCTTTAATTGGTGATCAATACCTCGTTACCCATAAGTATATTTGTCCTCTTATTAAAGTAGGGGAAACAAAACCTTGTGCACTCTTATCTACTTTTCATTTTCAGCGTTGTAACGAAGATGATTCTGGAGACATAAGAATCCTCTAATTCCTTTTAAATAAGTCAATCAGAAACATTACACAAAGCATTAAGCATAAAAATTTGGTGTAAATTAGATCTATCCTAATTTAGTATTGAGAAGCTTAATTACAATAATCCTTTAAAAAGGCTTCTTCTCTATGAAACTCTCATTTGCCCTGCTCTTCACGCTCCTGTGTCTCTTCTCTTGCTCAAAGCAATCGGATATGGCCGCCAGTGAAGAAAAACCAGCTCCTCTCCCTGAAACTCAGCTTCCCCTTGATGCCGTAGATGAGGCCAGAGAGGTGAATCAAAAATCGATTCTCATAACCGATGCGCGCCTCATCCTCGTATCCTCACCTGCTATAGAAAAGGGCTGGATTCTGCTAGAAGGTGGAAATATCAAAGACCTCGGCCCTGGTGAAGCCCCAAAATTAGAAGTCGACCAAGTGATCTCGGCCGCGGGAAAAGTTATCTCTCCCGGAATCATCGATACCCACTCCCATATGGGTGTGTATCCACACCCAGGTGTAAGTGCCCATGAAGACGGCAATGAAATGGTCTCCCCTAATACAGCAGATGTCTGGGCAGAGAATAGTTTTTGGCCCCAAGACCCTTCCCTGTGGCGCGCCCTCTCGAGTGGAATTACCACGATTCAAGTTTTACCAGGTTCGGCCAACCTCTTTGGGGGTCGCTCCTTCACCGCAAAAATGCGCCCACGAATCAGTGCAAGAGAAATGCGCTTTGTTGGTGCTCCTCAAGGTTTAAAAATGGCCTGCGGTGAAAACCCCAAACGCGTCTATGGAGAAAAGGGAGGTCCTTCGACTCGTATGGGAAATGCTGCCGGCTATAACAAGGCCTACCAAGAGGCCTTTGAATATTACCAAGGATGGCAAAAATATGAACGTGACCTTAAACATTGGACTCAAAGGCGTGCTGAAGTAGACAAAGGCAAGGACAAAGACAAGGATAGTGAGGCGAAAGAGCTCGCCCTAAAAGAAATTGGCGACGCTCCTACTCCACCCAAGATTGATCCCAAACTAGAAACCCTAAAGAAAGTGATCGCCGGAGAAATCCTCGTTCATATCCATTGCTACCGTGCAGATGAAATGTCTTTTATGCTCGATCTGGCCAAGAAGTTTGGCTTTAAAATCCGCTCCTTCCACCATGCTATCGAGGGCTATAAAATTGCCAAGAAGCTAGCAGAGCATGGTACCGCAATCTCCACCTGGGCCGATTGGTGGGGCTTTAAAATGGAGGCCTACGATGCCACCTCGGCCAATGCCGCCATTACTGAAAAGTATGGTGTAAAAACAATTATCCACTCAGACTCTGCGGAAGATATCCGTCACCTCAACCACGAAGTGGCCAAAGTCATCAAGGCCGGGAAAGATTTAGGGATTAAGACCAATGAACAACAGGCCATGGCCTGGATTACCCTCAATGCAGCCTGGGCGTTGGGAATCGAAAAACAAGTAGGCTCTTTAGACAAAGGAAAGCATGCCGACTTAGTGGTCTGGGATCGCCATCCCCTTTCCATCTACGCCAAACCTGATCAAGTCATCATTGATGGGCACATCGTCTTTGATCGCGAAAAGAATATTGTTCCTAAAAGTGACTTCGAAATTGGCAACCGTAAACTTGGTCTAGGAACCAGAGATAACAAAGCTCCAACAGAAGACCAAACTCTAGAGCTCATCCAAAGGGAACACTCTCAGTCACAAAAGAATGTCGATCATAACTTTTTAATTCAAAACGTGACCGTACTTAAATCAAATGGCGAAAAACTAGAAAATCGAGATGTCCTCGTTGCGAAAGGAAAAATTAAAAATATTTTTAAAGAATATAAAAAGACCGCAGGCCTTCATTTAGTGGATGGAAGAGGAAAAATTCTTACTCCCGGTCTCTTTGAATCAGCTTCCTATCTAGGGCTTATGGAAGTTGCTTCTGTAGATTCGACAAGAAATATCTTTCTCAAAGGCAGTGAGATCAATCCAAGTTTAGATGCCCACTATGCCTTCAATTCTCAAACATCTCGTATCCCTATTGAACGCTCTAGCGGAGTGGTCTACACCATGGCCGTTCCCAGCGGAGGGATGATTTCAGGAAAAGGCTTCTTCTATAAGCTAAGTGATAATCCATCACAAGGACTCCTCGCCAATCGCGCCATGTATGGCTCTGTTAGCGTTCACGTCAAAGAGGCCTTTGGAGATCATTATGCCAAATTATGGCAAACCCTCCGAGACTTTGTTGATGAAACACTCTTCTATAACCGCAATATTTCTAACTACAACAAAGGCAACTTAAGAGAGCTTAAGTTTCCAGCAGAAGAATTGGTTGCTTTTAAACCGGTTCTCGATGGAAAGCTCCCCCTCGTTTTAGTGGCCGATAGCTTTGATGAGATTACCAACCTAATCAACTTTGTAAAAGATATGAGAAAGAGAAAGCTCAATCTCAGAGTTATCCTCTTCGGAGGAACCGAATCATGGATGCTCGC
>JBFHGF010000114.1:0-8782 GCA_041583335.1 Bacteriovoracaceae bacterium | reverse complement strand
TGATCCCAACGACAAATGGTTAAGATTTGACGAAGTGCGGTTTTCTCTCCCACACCTGGAATCTTAGTCATTTGAGTTACAGCATTTTTTAATGATTCAGGAAGTTCCATTGATTACCTTTTAGAAAAGTCCCGGAATGCTTAATCCACCAGTAACCTTAGACATTGCCTTAGATACCATATCTTGTGACTCTTTAACGGCCTGGTTCACACTAGTGAGCATTAGTTCCTCTAGAGTTTCAACATCGCTAGGATCTACACACTCGGGGTTAATTTTAATCTCAAGGATTTCTTGTTTCCCGTTAACTTTAATTTTTATCATTCCACCGCCACTTGAAGTTTCAAGCTCTCTCGCTTCAAGCTCTTTTTGTAGGGTGGCCATCTTTTGTTGCATTTGTTGTGCTTGCTTCATTAGAGCATTCATATTCTTGGCCATTTTCTACTCCTCATTCAATTTAATTTTATCAATTTTACTATTAAATAGTTTTTCTGCTTCTTTAATAATTGGGTGACCTTGCAATTGTTCTTTTTTACTCTCAAGATCTCTTTGATGCTCAAGGTGGCGAATATCTGATTTAGAAACAAACTGTTTCTCTGCCGCCTCTTCTTCATGCATAAATGTCAATTCCATATGAGCATTTTCAACTTTAAAAAAAGACTTCATCAATGCTTCAAGCTTCTCTTTTCCCTCACCATCGATAAGGTGGTCATAGAAAAGTTTTGATTGTCCAGCAAACCCGTAAGTAATTGTCGCGGTATCCTCTACCACTCTAAGCTCAGTAAGAATATTTCCCTGCTCAAGCTCAGCATATATAGTAGGAATTTCTTTTTTTATAAACTCTTCAAATTCAATCCATTCATTGCCTGTAATTCCATTTGGATTCACATGATTAGATTCTTGTTCATTCTTTACATCGTGAGAAATTTCTACTTCTTGATCCAATAACTCGTTCGCTTCTTGAATCATTGCCATTCTCTCACCAAGCGTTACTTCAGAAGTCTCTGCTTCCACATCAAGTTTTTCTATAGCAACAGGCTCAGTGGTAACCTCTTGAGTTGAGTCAGGAATCTTTTCAGATGAAATTGGTGCAAGAGTACTTTGATCAGTGATTACTTTTTTTTTTGATGCTTCTGAAACAGCAATCCCTGTGCCGTGAAGAATTTCTCCACGCTTAGCATGTTTTTGAAGAACAATTTCAACCGTCTTCTGTGGAGCGAGTGAATCTATCGCCCATGAAAGATCTTTAGAGAGCGACTCATAGATCCAAAAGATTTCATCCATTGTCATTTTAGAGACAAAGTCCTTCATTTCATCCGTAAAGGATAGATTTTCTAGATGATCAATATTTTGAATAATGTCGTAGTAGTAATCAAGAGATGACTTACAAATATTTTCTACCGAAACATTTTCAAAAATCATTTCACGATAATACTTGGAAACTTCTGCTGCATCCTGATTCAGGATGGCCCAACAAAGGTTTCTTATTGAAGAAACTTTAGCTAAACCAAGAGCGAGAGAAAGTGTTTCTTCATCAACAGTATCGTTTTCAGAAAAACTCAATACTTGATCAAAGAGCGAGAGAGTATCTCTAAAAGATCCATTTCCTTGAGAGGCAAGAATCCGAATCAATTGTTCTGATTGAAACGTAATTCCTTCTTTTTGCGCAATATCTTTTATATGAGAGGCCAATACATCTTCTGAAGCATTTCTAAAATCAAAACGTTGGCAGCGTGAAAGAACAGTATTAAGAAGCTTGTGTGGCTCTGTTGTGGCCAATAAAAAAACCACATGCGAAGGCGGCTCCTCTAATGTCTTCAATAGTGCATTAAAAGCATTAGTACTGAGCATATGAACTTCATCGATTATATAAACTTTATATTTTCCAAAAGTGGGCAAAGTCTGAACGTTATTAATCAGCTCTCGAATATCATCCACACTATTATTAGATGCCCCATCTATTTCAAAGATATTCATTGAGCTACCTGAGTTAAATTCAACACAGGCCTTACAGTCTCCACAACTATTTCCGTCGTCCAAACGGTTTAGACATCTTAAAGATTTTGCGAAAAGGCGGGCCACTGAGGTCTTACCAATTCCACGGGTTCCCGTAAGAATATAGGCATGACCAACCCTGTCATTCTTAATGGCATTTTGTAACGAACGGGTGACATGCTCCTGTCCCACAACATCTTGAAATTTCTGAGGTCTCCACTTGCGAGACAAAACCTGATAGGTCATAGAAGTCCAGTAATAATCATGAAGTATAGCAATCTATACGAGTCTGTAATATTACCCATGAAATGGGACAGTGGCAAAGGTTTTGGGGAAATTGAGGGTGAGGTTTAAAGCGGCAGCCAGGAAATAACACACGGCCTCACGAGTTACCGTTGCTTCCTTCCGGACCTGGCGGAGTTCGCTCAGAAAACTGTTGCTAAGTCCTGACTACCGCCGCCAAATATAGGATAGGGGACGGCCCAATGTCAATGACTTAACCGAGCTCTTTACTCTTGTCTCCCCTTGCGTCAAAACCTATTTTTGTTTTCTCGTAAATTATAAGTTTTTGCAGAGTTCTAAAGAGTGCTGTTTGAACCGCTATAACAAAGCCCACGTGTCCATGGCCTCTGTTTTGTTTCCAAATTTTTAGAAAAGAAAAAGGGAATTCAAAGAGAACATCAAGTGCACCCACCTTACGACCCTTGGCTATCTTTTCTTCAGCTGTAAGTATCGCAAAACGAGGCAGTTTAAGTACCCAATCTTTAAGGCCATAGGTCTCATCATGGAGCACACGAAAACTAGGATTAAGCTCCCCAATCTCGTCTTTTTTCTGAGATTGATGAACACCATCAATTAAATGCTGATGATGGTTACCACCAGTGTAACGAACATGATTCTTATTTAATAATCTTTCTTGCCAGTTACTTCTCCCAAATCCAAACTCCAAAGCTTTACCTAGGTAAAACTCTGTTCTCATGACATTATAAATTTTCTTTGTCGGATTATTTTCAAGCGTTTTTCTCACTTCCTGAAGTAGTTCATGAGTTATCATCTCATCACTATCAATCATGAAGCACCATTCATATGACGCACAATCAAGAGAGAAGTTTCTCTGAGCAATAAAACCTGGCCATGGATTTTTATGGATTGCAACATTTGAATAGGTTGAAGCTATTTCAAGAGTCCTATCAACGCTTCCCCCATCAACAACAACCACTTCAGCAAACTCAACTAAAGAGTCCAAGCATCTCTTGATACATGATTCATTATTTTGAGTTAATAGGAGGACAGATGCTTTTATTTTTTCCATAACTGGTCTCTAAGTATATACTAGCGCTATCGATAGAGTCTACAGTGATTGAGCGTTTATGAAAGTTTCAGGAATTACATTTATTAAAAATGGCCTTACCCTAGGATACCCTTTCCTAGAGAGTATCCTAAGTATTGAACCATTATGTGATGAGGTTATCATCAATGTTGGTTTCAATAATCCTGAATGCACCGAAGATGACGGAACTTATGACTATCTAAAATCTAATTTAACTGATGATAAATATATTTTTCTTAAATCATGGTGGGATCCAGAGATCTCCTCCCAAGGACTTATCCTTTCTCAACAAACGAATATTTCTCTAGAGAAAGCAACTGGTGATATCATTCAATATATCCAAGGTGATGAGGCGATCCACGAAGAAGATTTTCCTGCTATTCGTAAAGGATACGAAAGCCTTATGGCCAGGGAAGATATTCAAGGTTTGGTTTTCAACTATCTCCACTTATACGGAAACACGAATGTACATCGCCACACGAGAAGTGTTTATCGAAGAGAAGTCAGAACCATAAAACGAAATAGCGGACTTGTTAGCTGGAAAGATGCTCAAGGCTTTAGATATCCAGATGGTTCAAAAATGAAGGCAATCCTTATTCCTGCACGTATTTTTCATTATGGTTGGGCCAGACCACAAAATGTCATGGACCAAAAAATCAAATCTTTTAATAAACTCTATCATGGTAAAAATCATGAAACAGAAAATGATTTTTCTTTTCGTCGTATATGGGGCTTAAAACGCTTTACTGGAACTCACCCTAAGGTTCTCCAAAAATGGATTGGAGAACACACCCATGACATCGATATTTTAAACTATCCAAGATCCTATCGTTTTGGTGATTGGGACCTTATGGTCTCTGATGCCATTGAAAAAGTTACAGACTGGAGAATGGGGGAGTTTAAGAATTACAAACTTGTTAAGTAATCTTCCCATTTCTTATACTGCTTCTTCTTATTATAGTGCTCGATTACTTTTTCTCTTCCCTTGAATCCGAAGGGTTTATATTTCTCTGGGTTTTCCACAAGTAGCTTCATTTTTTGTGCATAACTTTCGATATTATAGGGCTCTACAAGAAGACCATCAACATCATCTTCAATCATCTCTTTCATACTAGAAATATTAAAGCTAATGACGGGTAATTCTGCGGCCCAAGCTTCGAGAACTGTTCTTGCTGTACCTTCAAATTTAGAAGTAAAAGCAAGGGCATCCAATTCATTGTAGAAGTGCTCTACATCTTCAACATGTCCAACCAACTCAACCTTATGGGAAAGACCTTTTTCTCGAATAAGGCCCTCAAGGTGATCAAAGTCTTCTCCATTACCTGCAATCTTTACTTTGAATGGCCTATCGGTAATTTCTGTTAACTTTTCTACCGCCTCTACAAGGTAAGGAAATCCTTTTTGATCCGTGATTCGACTGCAATTCCCAAAGGTATATTCACCATGATCGATTTCGATTGGCCTAATTTTCTCAACATCAATTCCATTTTCAATTTTATGAAAACCAATTCCTTGGACGACCAAGGGAGCATCATCTTTGAAGATATTGATAATCTCATCAGAAATACCAACAATCTTATCGACTCCTTCTTGAAAAGCACTTATATAACTCTTTTTTTGAGCAGGAGCGATCGGTGTTCCCACCCTCAATACGACGTGTTTTACCCCTGCCTTTTTCGCAGCTTTGGCCGCGGCCCTCACATCAACAAAAGAGTTAAAAATTAATATATCTAAATTTGCTTTTTTTATCTTCTTAACAAAGTTCATCTGATCAAGCGGATTAAGGTAAGTATATTTACTAACGTTAATAGAATGAAATTCAGATACACTTAAATTACTTTTCACACGTCCGTAGAGTTGACCATCAAAGGGAGCGAAGAGAATGCATTCATTTGTATCAGAACTCTTTTCATGAGAGAGGAATTGCTCCATCATTTCATAGTGCCACTTTTCTCCACCGCCCCAAACTTTATAGGAATTAAAAAAACCAATTCTCAAACTCATCTACCTTTGTTTTTTATACAATAAATCATGAGTTCAAGCATAACTCAATATTTATTCACTCTTTCCGCAGCAACATCCAGCTCCATGCTCAGCTTCAATAAGCTTAAGCTTTCTTTTGAACTTTAATTGCTCTTCTCTTCTTTCTTTTTCTTCTTCATTTGGCGATCGGTCAGTTGTTTTGATAATATTCACAAGTCTGTGAATATTGACACCTGTATCTTGTATGATAATTTTATTCGTTGTATTTAGATCTATAATGCGGCCATATCTACTCATAAATGGCCTAAAGGCCCTTGTCATGTCAGTGGATACACCTTCATTTTCTAATGAATACTCATACATATAGTAGTCATGTGTATAGGGAACCTTCATCTCAGTAGACTTATCACCCTTAAATATTTCTGTCGTCTCGTAGCGAATATCTCTGGCTTCCATTATGGAGTATAGGCCTTGATCTATCTTCACTCTTGTGTAGCCGTTTCTATGCAGTAAAAGAGAGAGGATCTTAGACGAATTCTCTTTTGTAATTTGCAAGTTTTTTGTACTAGAAAAGCTTCCTTTCAACTCCTTTGGTAAAATATATTTATCCCCTGTCAGTTTAGATACTTTATCTACTACTTTTGTTAAATCACTTACTTTCTCTTTTGCTACAATCACTGTAGAAGAAAAAATAGCTACAAATAATACTAATGCTGAAATCGACTTTTTCAAGATATCCCCTTTGTTAATGAATAAATCGATTATACATAACTCTAAAGTTTCTACTGTTAATTTCTATCTTGAAGTGTTTAGTAACTGTTATTTTTCTTCATAAACACTTTGCAAGTACTTCAGTACTTCTTCAATTTCACTATCTTTAATCATGGCCTTAGAAAAGGGAGGCATTTTACCTCTACCTTTACGAATTCTATTCTTAATAAACTGATTGCTCCTATAACCGGTTACATAAGCAAGATCTGGTGCTTTCCCCTTAGGGCCAACATACTTTATCGAGTGACACTTCAAGCACTTTGCCTTAAAGAGATTAAAACCTACTTGTGCCTTCTTATCTATTGGCTCAATTTTCGTAAATTCATTGAATTCTTTCTTTTTCTTTATTTCTATTCTTTGAATTTGATAAGGCCAAGAATGCTTATGCCCGCTCTGTGAGGGCCAAACCAAATAATAGGGTCCAGGAGAAACATACTCATCTTCCATCTTAACCTTGGTCCAACGGCCATCTTTGGTAACGCGATCACTTGGGTGCACTTCCTTATAAGCAAGAATGGCCTTACCATCTTCAAAGAATTCTCCATTAAGAATCGGTCTATATCCATCTGTACATGTAATGATGACTACATCATCCTTTGTAATCTTTCGACCAAAGCTAAACATAAGCCTCGCGAAGTTCACTCCCTCGTAGCTGATATTATTTTTATAGTTGGGATGATCTTCAATGATCTGTTGAACTTTTTCTTTTGCATACTTCGTAGACCACTGGTCATAACTAATTTCAGCACGCTTTCCTTCCCATAGAAGTTGCAATGTATCGTTAGCATGTGCTTTTGTTATCAAAAGAGTGAGAGTACAAATCAGCAGTAATAGATCTTTCATTTTATTCTCCAAGTATAGAGAATATTATGCCTTTTTTAGCCAATTTAGAAAAATTGAGGGAGAAAAAATGGCGGAGGACACTAAAAGCGAGAGCTTTTAGCATATTTAGGCAAACGTTAGAGCCGCCGTATCGGTGAAGCTTATCTTTTTTCAAATAAGAAAATATGGCGGAGGACAAGAGATTCGAACTCTCGAAAGGTTGCCCTTTACACGCTTTCCAAGCGTGCGCCTTAGACCACTCGGCCAATCCTCCGCATATTTTGGAAATTAATTGATAACACACTGAATTTAGAGTGTCGATATTAATTCGAAAATGTATCTTTTTTGTATTTATAAGCTCGTCTCTTATCTTTAAAAAAACGACTCATAAGTTGAGAGCAATTATAGTGATCCACTCCACCCATAACGGTAAATTGGTGATTTAAGCGCTTATCATCGTGCACATCATAGCCCAGTGAGAGGGCCCCACCTTTGGGATCATAGGCACCGAAAACAACATGGGATAAACGGGCTTGCCAAATGGCCCCCATACACATGACGCAAGGCTCAAGTGTTACGACTAATGTATAGTTATTAAGGCGCCAGTCACCTAGCTTTTTACAGGCCTCCGTAATGGCCATGATTTCAGCATGACCTGTGGGATTTGATGGACCTTCTTTAGCATTCATCCCTGTGGCAAAGATCTTACCGTCAGGATCTAGGATACAAGCACCAACTGGAACTTCGCCATTTTTCGCAGCATGCTCGGCTTCGATAATGGCCTGTTTCATGGCCCAAGAGATATCTGAGAAATTAAACTTGTTCACGGGTGAATTTTTTCTTCAACTTGTTCTTTCGTTCATCTTTCCAGAAAGAGCAAAAATTCTTATACATCCGCTCTGACGTTGGATCTTCCATACTATAGACTTTGAACTTAACACCATAATTGAAAGGTCGTCCAATAGAGTATTTTCTCTTAGACATGATTTCCGCTTCAAAGGCGACTTTGTCAAAGTCTTGAAAGGGATGAATCTTAATAGTCTCTCCCATCTTCAGATCTTTAAAGCATGCCACACAACCCGCATTACGGCGAAGATCTGTCAGTCTACCTTCAAAGTTTTCTTCTCCAAAAAATATCTGTACCTTCAAATCATCGCGATACCTGAAATCATACTCCCACCAACTTACGATCGGATAAAAAATAGGTGTCCAAAGATGATACGACTCCATCGCCATCAAAACGGAAGCGAGGAAATAGCACAGAAAACTAAAGCTCCAAAAAGGCTGATTTAGCATTTTAAATACGAGGAATATAAACATTACGGCCATGAAGAACCAAAAGGAGTAGGAGAGCCTCTTCACCAATCTTCTCAAAAAAAAGAAATAACCCACGAAGAAGATCGTCTCTACAGTGAACTCAAACCAATTTCCAAATTCAACGACTTCATAGAACATGGCCAAAAAGAGAAAGAAAAACACCCCCCAATGAAGAACTTCAAGGCGATCAATCTCACTTCTCAATTTAATTTTATCTAAGGCCAATTTCATAATTACTTTAAATTATAGCACTTTAGATCATATGGGAGCCATCTAACGGCAAACCCTTCCCAGATATGCCAATGGCATGTTTTTTTGGGCCAGTCTACGAAGGTCGGGCTTTCGCCTACCTATGATTACTTCTATTATTTTTGGATATTTTTTTAGATGACGCACCATGAGCGATTCGAACGCCCGCAGGCCCAAACTCGGTTCTGCCCAGATTGCCTTAATACTTGGTTCCCAAGTAGTAAAAACATGCCACTGGCATGTTTTTTTGGGCCAGTCTACGAAGGTCGGGCTTTCGCCTACCTATGATTACTTCTATTATTTTTGGATATTTTTTTA
>JBFHGF010000113.1:0-8836 GCA_041583335.1 Bacteriovoracaceae bacterium | reverse complement strand
TCCGTACCAAAGAAATTGTTTTCCAATAACCTTATGATCGTACGAAAAAATGTACTTAGATAAGAAGGTTGTTGGTTTTGGGTGGATGTGCTGTTCATAAAAAGCCATCTCGATATCTCCTAAACTTATTTATTTACTAGTTCATTCCTACTTTTTTGGTATTCCCTGATGGAACCCACTTCCATCCCCAATAGCGATCAGCTTTTGGAGCGAGTTCTTCATCTTCAGGGTCACTTAAGTAGAGCTTTGGAAGGTTGGCCATCCAAGTTTTATAGTCTTCGTCACTATATACAGTAAGTCTTGCGGCCATTCTGTAATGGTAAGTTCCACACATTTCGGCACAAGCAATATCGTACTCACCTGTTTTAGTGAATTGGATCCACATACGAGTAATACGACCAGGAATAGCATCCACCTTACGACGAGCATTTGGAAAATAGAGAGAGTGGATTACGTCTTTAGACATAATTTGAAAAACAACTTTCTTGTTAACAGGAATACGAAGGTCGTTAAGAGTAACGATATCATCGGCCGTGTTAAACTCTCCATCTGGTCCAGCTAGTCTATAGTTCCACGCCCACTGTTGTGCAAGAACTTGAACACGTACAACATCGTCTTCAGATTCATCTGGCCAATTCACAAACACACTCATGTAGTCATTATTCGACATACGAGTAATGTTCATATCAATACCGATGAAAACCGCTACACCAATAATCGTCGCAACGATGATATTCACCCTTTTGTTACCATACGTGTAGTAAGGCTTAGGGTGCCTCTTTTGGTGATAGAGGTAAGAGAAGCCAAAGAGACCAATACAAACGAGAATAAAAAAGAAAATATTCAACGCTGTAGTGTAGTCAAATAGCCAATCAATGAGGTGCCCGTGAACTGAAATATCTTCAGGTGGAGCAATCATGTCGAAGAAGCCCATTTTATGAGCCGTTTCTGCTACATGTGTAGCTGCAGTGGTGTTACTCATGGTTTTTTTCCCTTAAAAAATAAGAGGTTTAATATATTTAAATTTACTAGAAATCGCTATGCAGTTTACAGGGAATTACACCAATTTACCAGAATATAGCAAGTATAGTGTGCCAATTCTTTTAGATTTAACTGAGATAGATCATTCCACCTAACAGCAGTGGAAGATAGATAATTGACGCTAAAAAATATCTTCTTGCCCAGCGTCTCAGTAATTCTTCTTTATCAATGGAGACGAATAAAACCCTTAGGGCAATCAAACTAAAAATAATATTGAGAAACACTGCAAAATAACCATAGCGATCAGTGACACCTAAGTCATAGAGCCAAGGATATACAGCAGTATAAGCGAGAACGAGAGTTAATAAGAAGATTCCCCACTTCGTGAGCTCCCTTCCGAATGAGTTAGGATAAACTTTGATCTTGGCCTTTCCATAGTCCTGGGCGAGATAAATCGAAATGGCCATAAAGTGAGGAAGCTGCCACACAAAGAGGATCCAAAAGAGGGCCCAGGCCATGGAATCCATCTTGCCGGTTACCATCGTCCAGCCCATCACAGGAGGTATCGCGCCTGGAATGGCCCCCACATAGAGAGCGATAACGCTTTTCTGTTTTAAGGGAGTATAGGCAAATAAATAGAGAAGTGCTGCAACAAGTCCAAGAATGGCCGTCACCAAATTGGTAAAATAGGAAAGTCCCAAGAGCGAAACGATCATAAGGCCAACACTGAAAATAAAGGCCGTTGAAGGCTTCATTCTTCCCGAAGGCAGCGCCCGATCCTTAGTTCTATCCATGAGAGCATCAGTGTCGCGTTCCATATAACAATTATAAGCAGCTGCTCCCATAACTAAGAGGAAGGTAAAGCCGAAACCAATAAGGCCTTTGAAGAAGCTCATCGATTGAGGAGCGAGAATAAGGCCCACAAAAACAGTGGACATCACAAGACTGCCCAGTCTTGGCTTTGTCAGCTCAAAGAGATCACGCCACATGGAAATAGAGTGATCTCCCAAGGAAGAGCGCTCTAATTTTCTTAGGCGAAGATAGAGGCGTAAAGCGGTAACAAAGGCCAAAATGCCCAGAGCATAGTGTGCAATCAGGTAGCCCGTATGAAAATCAGAGCGAATCGCCTGAATACCCATAGGGCAAAAGAGCACAACAGAAATTCCTAGAACACGAGCACCAATATTGTACTTTGAGCCCGTAGTGAAGGCCCTTATCATTTTGAAAGACCAGAACCCGCCAAAAAGGGAGCTTAACAAGACCATAAAACGATAAAACATGTGGACCTGAGCGGGGGCTAATCGCGGCCATAAGGAAAACTTCCCTTCAGACCAACACTCTAGAGACGAGGCCTCACCTAACCCACAAGCCTCCATCGCACCCGAATGCCTCAACAAAGAGCCGAGGGCCAGGGTCGACAAGAGAAAAAAGAGCAGAAGTCCAAGCCCATCAGATAGATAGAGGTACCACTTATTCTTATAATCATCCTCATTTAAATGACTGTTATCAGGAGCTTTTGACATTCTATAGTCGAGATAAATAAGAGAAGATAAGAACATTAATGACAAGACAAAATGGGTTGTATTTATGATTTTTGGAAGTGCGTACTGGGCAGAAAGTCCACCTAGTAAACCTTGAAGACCAACGAGGAATAGGCTAAAGAAAGAAGCTTCGGCAACACCTTCTTCGGTCTCATTGGAGCTGGCCACCATAAAGGATAGAATGAGTGTGAAGAGGCCCACGATTAAACCCAATACTCTGTGGAAGAAATTGATTCCGACATATTGAGTAGCTTCCTGAGCACTGTAACAAAGAGGCCAACTCTTACAAATCAGGGGGCCATCATAATTATGGACGATGACACCTACTATCAGCATAGCAAAGGTTAAAAAAATAGTGAGGAGTCCAACCGTTCTTGTGCGCGTCATATCTACAAAACATTTAAAGTATGAAAAGGTGCTTGAGTATATACACATCGTTATGGCATATCGCAATGTTTATACTCTAGAAAGAGGGGAATCAGATGGAACAACAAGGTACGTATTACGGGGATTATCTCGAATTAAAAAAATTACTCGATACTCAACACCCAAAAAGCAAAGAGATTGGCAGCGAAGCCCATGATGAAACACTCTTCATCATCGTGCACCAAGTTTATGAGTTATGGTTTAAACAAATTATCCATGAGTTTCAATCCATCATGGAAATCTTCTCCAAAGATCATGTCGAAGAACACTTTGTTGCGACAGCAGTCTCTCGCTTAGAACGAGTGATCAAAATTCAATCCCTCCTCCTAGATCAACTCTCGGTAATGGAAACGATGAGTCCTATGGACTTCCTTGAGTTTAGAGATTTACTGGTTCCCGCTTCAGGTTTTCAAAGTGTTCAATTTAGAGAAATTGAAGTTCGCATGGGATTAAGAACCCACCAAAGAAAGAATATAGACCGTGAGTACTTCCTGGGTCGTTTGAGTGATGAAGATAAAGCAAAAATTCTCAACATTGAAGAACAACCCTCCCTACTAGACATACTCAATATCTGGCTAGAGCGCATGCCATTTACTCAAAAAGAAAATTTTAATTTTTGGAAGACGTTCGAACAAACCATTGATGAAATGCTCTCTGGCGACGAACAGATTATTCAAGAAAACAAAGCCTCTCTTCCAGAGCGTGCCGTTGAAGGACAGTTAGTTAATCTTGAGGCTACGAGAACAACTTTTAAATTTCTTCTCGATGAAGACAAATATCAAGGCCTCGTAGATAAAGGTGAACGCTCTCTTACTCAGAAAGCAACACTCAATGCTCTCTTTATCCTTCTGTATAGAGATGAACCTCTACTCCATCTTCCCTATAGACTCCTCACGTGCCTTATGGATATTGATGAGAACTTTACCACCTGGAGGTATCGTCACGCCCTTATGGCCCAAAGAATGTTAGGAACTAAAATTGGAACCGGAGGATCTTCAGGTCATCACTATCTCAAAATGGCCGCTGAAAATAACCGTGTCTATGAAGATATTTTCAACCTTTCCACCTTTCTCATTCCTAGAAACAAACTCCCCGTATTGCCGGAAGATTTAAGGAAAGAACTCAACTTTTATAATACCGCCTTGGCCTAATAAAAAAGTTGAGCGAAGTCATAACCCCCTAAACCCAATAGAGTTATTATCTTATTAGAGATTCAATAATCCTATGAGGGGGTCAAGATGAAATCATCCATTATATGTACCGATTTAGAGACTACATCCGATGCCACTATTCTTACGGGACACAGCTTTTCAAAGCAAATGGGAATCAAGCCGACTCTATTCTTTATTGATGTTGTCTCTTCTCGACTAGAAACTTTATTTCACCCGACTCAAATACAAACGACCTATGTACATGATCCCATTTGGAGTCAGTCCATTGAGTCCACAGTCTTAATGAGAGCAGCGGCGCAATT
Organism: Bacteriovoracaceae bacterium; assembly: GCA_041583335.1. GTDB lineage: Bacteria > Bdellovibrionota > Bacteriovoracia > Bacteriovoracales > Bacteriovoracaceae. Next base: position 4,414 of record JBFHGF010000113.1, on the reverse strand, counting down.
GCAGCGGCTCAATCTTAAAAAAGAAGATTTTCATTTTGAATGTTTTGAAGGCCCTATTTCAAATGGGATTCACCACTTAGAACTTGAGCACCAAAATGTTGATTATCTCTTTGTTGGAGCTACCCATCACGGAAAAATACGGCGACTTTTCTTAAACACCTTTGTTGAGAAAACTTTCTTCAAGCTTCAAAAGGAAACATTTGTGGTCAAGGAAGATGCCCACTCCATTGATCAAGTGGTTTACCTCATCCCCTATGCTCCGCTAAATCTAGAAGACCTCGATAAAGTTGCTCTAATTGCAAAAAGAAGTCGTGCTCCAGTTCATCTCGATTGTATTGTTCCGGTGGACTTTATTGGATTTAGCCTAGAGGCTTTTGATGATGAACCTTCAGCGAAAGAACTTATGTTTGATGAAATTTCCACCTATCACAAGAACGCTGAGCTTCAACTTGTCAAGGCCAAAGAGTATCTCCATGAAAGAGGGATTGATTCAAGTTATGATTTAAAAATGGTGCTCAATAAAACACCAGGAGAGACTATGAGAAAATACCTTCATCCAGCAAGGAATGAACTTGTAGTGCTCAAACCACAGCACCACCTATTCAATCGTTTATCTGTTGGCAGCACAACACTCGATATTATGAGGCATGTGCAAAATAATATCCTTATGCTTAGCTCTCACAAATAATCCTTTAAAGGGTGTTCTTTACGATCTGGACGAGTTCGAAAATATCCTCAAAGGAGTTATAGAGAGGAGCCGGCGCCATTCTTAGAATATCCGGTTCTCTAAAATCAACGATTACACCTTCGGCCTTCAAAGCGTCCCCAATGGCCTGCGCTCGATCTCCAAATTTGAAGCACAACATTGATCCACGCGTTTGCTTTTCTGGATGATATGCCGGTGTAACTATCGTTACGTTGTCGCCACACTCTTCTTTAATCAACCACTCCAGATAGCGTGTAAGGTCATCTCCCTTTGCCCTTAGGTTTTTAAAACCTGCCTCATTAACCATTTCCATACTGGCACGAATTGGGGCCATTGAAATAATCGGAGGATTAGAGAGAATCCATGAGTCTGCACTTCCAGAACTTTCAAATTCTGGTCGCATTTTAAAACGACTTCCCTTGTGATTTCCATACCAACCTTCGAAACGAGGAATGGTTTTGTCTTTATGATACCTCTGATGAATAAAAGCTCCGGCCAATGATCCAGGACCAGAGTTTAAATATTTATAAGTACACCAAACAGCAAAGTCCACATCGTCTTTATGAAGATCGAGGATTAAGTTTCCTGCTCCGTGAGCGAGATTAAATCCTACAAATGCTCCAACTTCTTTAGCGGCTTGAACAACTTTAGGGATATCAAAGTACTGACCTGAGAGGTAGTTACAATTACCCAACATAACCAGAGCAAGCTCATCTCCATGATCTTTAATTTGCTGGATTAGAGATTCTTCACTAACGGTCATTCCATCAGGGCCAGCTTGAACTTCAACAATAGCTTCCTTGGGGTCAAACCCATGGAAACGGGCCTGTGAATCAACGGCATATTTATCAGAAGGAAATGTATTATGCTCAATTAATATTTTGAATCGTTTTTGAGTTGGACGATAAAAGCTTACCAACATAAGGTGAAGGTTAACCGTCAATGTATTCATAATGGCGATCTCACTAGAGTGCGCCCCCATCACATCACTAAAGGCTTCAGAGAGTCCCTCTTGATAAGTCATCCAAGGATGTTTTCCTTTAAAGTGTCCTTCAACAGCAAAGGCCTTCCAAGCATTGAGTTCTTCTTGGATATATTGTTCGGCCCTTTTAGGCATGAGTCCTAACGAGTGACCTGTGAAATAGAGAACTTTTTCCCCTTTCTCATCTAGAGGGAAATTGAACTGATTACGATAAATGCTAAGCTCATCTTGCTTATCAAGTTCTTTTGCCCCTTGAGCTGTTTTATGGGTATCTTCAAAAGAGATCATGATGGAATTCCTAGTTTCAAAGTGTAATATAGGAATCCTAGCAGAAAAATAACAGGAGTGTCATACCATGAACCTTGAAAACACCGAAATCATTGATATTAGTCCGCTCGTTCATGAGCAAACCGCAGTTTTTCCGGGTGACACTCTCTTTTCCCGCAATGAAGTGCTCTCCTATGAGAAAGGTCACAACTTAAGACTCTCATCCATGAACACAACTCTTCATATTGGAGCCCATACTGATGCTCCAAGTCACTATCATCGTGATGGAAAAGCAATGGAACAACGAGACCTACATTATTATTTGGGAAGTTGTCAGGTCATTGAGGTTCAATGCCCAAAAGGTGAGCGCATTAAGCCCAGTCACTTAAGAGACGAAATCAACTCCCCTCGTATACTTCTTAAGACAGACTCTTTTCCTGATCCAGACCAATGGAATGAGGACTTCAACTCATTGTCTAAGGAGCTGATGGAGACGCTTGTTCAAAAGGGAGTTAAACTTATCGGTATCGATACCCCTAGTGTCGATCCCGCAAACGATAAAGAGCTTATCTGCCACAACCTCATTTACCAAAATGATATGGCCATCCTTGAAGGTATTATCTTAGGCCATGTGGCACCTGGGGAGTATCAGCTTATTGCATTACCTTTGAAACTTAAAGGTGCTGATGCAAGTCCCGTTAGGGCCATACTCATAAAAGGATAGAATTATGGATTTAAAACTTGAAGGTAAGAAAGCACTGGTTTTTGGATCAACTTCCGGAATAGGAAAGGCCATCGCGACCTCTTTAATTGAAGAAGGTGCTGAAGTTTATATTAATGGAAGAACTGCTGAAAAGTGTAAAATGATTCAAGAAGAAATTGGTGCAGCTGGTTTCTATAGTGGTGATCTTACCCTGCCGGGAACAGCTTCTGAAGTTGCAAAGAAAATGCTTAGCGAACATGAATCTATTGATATCCTCGTGACCAATACCGGAGGTCCTCAAAAAGGAGATTTCCTTGATATAGACCTGACCCAATGGCAAAAGGATTATCAATCCATTTACCTTTCAGTTGTCGAGTCTCTACAAATTGTTATTCCTCAAATGCAAAAGAATCAATTTGGCCGAGTCATCATGGTAACAAGTCTCGCGGCCAAAGAACCAAGAGCAGGACTGACAACTTCAAATGGGCTGCGCCCGGGGCTTGCAGGACTGGCACGTACCCTTAGCAACGAATTTGCCAAAGATGGAATTACTTTTAATCTCATTTTACCAGGCTTTACCAATACCGATCGTTTAAAAGGTCTAAACCTTACAGAAGATACAATAAAAGGAATGGTTCCGGCCGGTCGCTTGGGTAATCCCTCGGAACTTGGTAATCTTGCCGCATATTTGGCCTCACCCTTGGCCAGCTATATTACGGCACAAAGTATTACCATAGATGGCGGAGTTAACCGATCTCTATAGGATTGACATGCGTTGAAGCGAGTTCGAAGAACTGGAGATTTAACTGACAAAGTGAATCTCCACTTCCTTCCTTTTCTTCCATCAGCTCACTAAATTTATCCTGAAATTCAGTAATCAAACTCATCGCTTTTTCAAAGTTATCTGAAGAGATCGTCAGGTAAGAAGTTTGAAAAGTACGTTTTTCTTTGGGAGTTACATCTATAGCCTTCTTTGTGGTTTCCATTATTTCTTGATGAAACTTTTTAATATTCTCTTGAGAAGGTCTCAACTCTTTATTCTTTGCTGTTGGTCTTGATGGCCACAATCTATTGCGGTCCTTATCAAATGAGATATAGTTTTTCACAAGAAGAGTTTCCATGTACTCTCGATAAAACGATTCATGATACTTTGGAAAGAGAGGAACAAGCTTTTCCTTTATCCATCGGGGATCATTCTTAAAACCTGACAAGGTCGAGAGTTCACGCAAAACATAGGTCATGACGTGTACACGATTATCAATTACACCTTCTTTTGAATTCGTCTCAGCATTAATACTCTGATGGTAATTTTCCCAAAAAACCATCATCAACTGGGGCTCCTTCAACTTCTTTTGAATTTTAACCAAGGTTCTAAAGTAGTCTTCAGATTGATAATCGAACTTAAAATAACGAACAAGGGCATCAATTACCTTCTGACCAGCATGCCTCTTTTCATTGAGTATCATATTCATGGTTGAGGTACTTGAAAGTCCCAATTGCTGACACCACATCCCTATAGTCCAATGTCTATTTTCATTGAGTTTGACCACATGAAAATCCTTTAAGAATTTTCTGTAATCCTGATACTTTTGAACGTCTATCATCATATTAGGGTCTTATCGAAATTGGGGTTTCAATGGGTGCAATTTAGAAAAGCTAGGACTATATAGCAATAGGGGCTAAATAATTTATATCATTTTGTCACAAGTCTTGTGATTGGATTCTAAGGAAGGACTATTGCCCTTTGCCTTCCCCG
>JBFHGF010000112.1:0-8847 GCA_041583335.1 Bacteriovoracaceae bacterium | reverse complement strand
GGGATATCCAGCTTTGCCGTTATATTCGCAATTAAATTGGGATTCAGTTCCTGAGTTTGTTGATTAAGGAAGCGACTCATGGTCGAAACACCGGTATCGGTGGCCTCAGCAAGCTCTCTTTGGGTCATCGGCCCTCTGATCTGCATATACTTACGAACCACACCTAGGAAATCATCAATCAGATCTTTATTAAATTGCGACATAAAACAGTCCTCACTCAAGTCTTTATCGACCTTTCAACCCTTTATCGGTTGATGCAATCCCTAACTTGAGGATTGCAACAGCAAAATGCAACATGCAACCAGCTGAAATAAGGTTCAAATTCCATTTTTTATTGCACGGTGCAATTTATATTCTTGACGCATTGCATCGGATATTGTAAACTGGGTACAGATCAAGCAATGCAACACACAGCGCTTGATAATTAACCACAAGGCTTGGAGAGATCATCATGAACACATTAACCCAATTCATTGATTTCCAACTTTCATTGACTGAATCCACTACCGCAACTTCAATGAAGGAAATCAATGGGGGCCAAGATGCTTCAGATCATGCCGACAACGGACAGTATGAAGTCATTGAAAATGAGCACTTCACCGGTAACCATTTCAATAACTTGGCCCTATCTGGCTCTCTGTTTTCTCTCACCACTTTCACAGATGCACTCTTCGAGTCTTGTGCGTTCTACGCGAGTAAAATGGAAAATTGCACGTTCATTAACGTGAAATTCTCAAATTGCACTTTCGAATTTACCCAAATGCAACACTGCAATTTTAATCATTGCACCTTCGAGAACTGCTCTTTTCAGATCTCTGGAATAAACAAAAGTAGCTTCGCCTACTGTATTTACGAAGGAATGGTGGACCATTTAATTCAAAAAGGTCACCAAAACAAAGAATTCAACTGCACCAAGCCCGAAATCATGACTTGGGAAGAAGTACTCTCTTGCGAAAACACAGAAGAGGCCAATGCTCACACCCTTGGGGACCAAGATGAACAAACGGCCAGTTTAAAGATTTCCATTTTGGGGATGCTCGAAGGAGTCTTCGCAAAGAACGCAGCCTAAATGTAATAAAACGCTTTAGTCAGCGAAAGGTAATACACACACAGTCGGTCCAGGGATTTATCTGCTGACATCCACTCTTTAAAACGGGGACCGACAACACTTCACGACTTCTAGACCAACGGATAAGGATATCCGCTAGACCTATCCCAATTCCCTATCTTTTTGACCTCCTCCCTCCCTCGGGGAGGAGGCCCACTTCCCTCTTTTTTCCAAAATTTCAGACATCTTACAAACAATATTTACTTAAAAAAGAACCAACTATTGACCCACTTTGTTTAACAGTACAACTTAAACCATTGTTTTTACACATTATGAATATTTGCTTAATGATCATATTTTCCAGCAGCGAATATTCGTTGACTTAAAAACAAAATAGGTTCACAGTTATTGAGGTAGTGAAATTTTGGAATCAAAGGAGCGATTTATGTCCCTTACACAAATTGGCCCAGGCGTGCTGATTAGCGAAAAGGCCTGGTGGAATTCAGAAACGCAGGAAATTTTAAGTCCAGAAGTAATTAAGCTTCTCACTCATCTTCATAAGAAATTTAATCCTAAACGCCTTGAGCTTTTGGAAAAGAGAAAAGAACAAGCTGCTCTTTGGAATCAAGGGCAACTTCCCACATATCTGGCCAAAGATAGCGTGGCCGTTAGCGGAGATTGGAAAGTCTGCTCTATCCCAGAAGACTATCGTGTACGTCGAGTAGAAATTACTGGCCCTGTGAATGATCCAAAAATGGTTATCAATATGCTCTCTCGTAATAGTGAAGGCTTTCGTGCCGACACAGCGATGCTCGATTTTGAAGACAGCATGAAGCCAAGTTTTCCCAATGTGATTAATGGATTTAAAAATGTCATTAGCGCTGCCTCTGGACACCTTCGCTACGTTAAAGCTGCTCAAAACGGTAAACCTGAAAAGGTTTATGCTCTTGATCCGAAAGACATGGCCGGACTGATGGTTCGTGTTCGTGGACTTCACCTCAATGAAACAAATCTTCAAATCGATGGAGAACCTATCCACGGTGGACTTCTAGACCTTGCCGTATGTTTCTTTCACACGGCAAAGAAACTCGTCGATCAAGGAAAGACTCCCAAATACTATATCCCAAAATGTGAGCACTACCTCGAAGCAAGATGGTGGAATGAGCTCTTTAGTGAAATCGAAACCTCTCTTGGCTTTAACATCCCAACACTAAGAGCGACCTTTCTAATTGAAACTCTTCCTGCTGCTTTTCAAGTAGAAGAAATTCTCTATGAGGCTCGTGAGCATATCATCGGCCTTAATGTAGGACGCTGGGATAAAATCTTTTCCGACATCAAAGTTCTTGGACAGCATAGTGATCGCATAAGTGCTGATCGCGCCACAATCAATATGAACAAGTATTGGATGGACAACTACGCTAAGCGCCTTATTAAGATCTGCCACGGCCGTGGTGCTTACGCTATTGGAGGAATGTCTTCTTTCACTCCAGGAAAAGAAGAATCAGTACGTAATGCTCAAACTGAAAAAGTTATTGCAGATAAAACAAATGAATTCAACATTGGTCACGATGGATGCTGGGTTTCTCACCCTTATTTCATCGGTCACGCGATGAGCGCCTTTACTAAAACAAACCAACTAGATCGTACATTGGATGACATGGATAAGTACCCCGACCTCATCATGGATGGAAAAGGTCCTCAAACGATGGATGGCCTTCGCACTAATATTCGTGTCGGGATCGCTTATATGCAAGGTTGGAATAACGATATTGGGTGTGTCTCTTGGGACAACCTGATGGAAGATCTGGCAACGCTTGAAATTTCAAGGGCCCAAACTTGGCAATGGCTCCATCATGGAATCAAACTTGAAAGTGGTGAGACAGTAACTAAAGAACTGATCACCAATATCTTCGCTGAAGAAATGGATAAAATCAAAACAGAGCTCAAGGCTTCCCATGTTAGCGATGCCATCATTGAAGAATTTCACAAGGCAAGAATGGATGCACAGGAACTCTTTTTAAGAGATGAACTGGCTGACTTTATAACAACCCAATCAAATTTATACGCATAAACACTAACCACACTAAGGAGATCATTATGTTAACGACAGCTCAAATTAAAGAACAATGGGAAACAAACCCAAGATGGAAAAACGTAAAACGTAACTATAGCGCAGAAGATGTTGCTAGACTTCGTGGATCAGTAGATATCGAATACTCACTGGCCAGAAGAGGAGCCGAAAGACTTTGGAATGGTCTACACGAAATGGATTATATCAATGCTCTTGGTGCCCTTACTGGTAACCAGGCCGTTCAACAAGTAAAGGCCGGACTTCAAGCTATTTACCTTTCTGGTTGGCAAGTGGCCGCCGATGCAAACCTTGCTGGTCAAATGTACCCTGACCAATCACTCTATCCAGCCGATAGTGTTCCAAAAGTTGTAGAGAGAATTAATTCTGCACTTTTAAGAGCTGATCAAATTGATGTTTCTGAAGGTCGCGAAGGATTTGACTGGATGGCACCTATCATGGCCGATGCTGAAGCAGGTTTCGGTGGAACACTTAACGCATACGAACTTATGAAAATGATGATTCAAGCTGGTGCCGCTGGGGTTCACTTTGAAGATCAGCTTGCCTCTGAGAAGAAGTGTGGTCACTTAGGTGGAAAAGTTCTTGTTCCTACTCAAGAATTCCTTAAGAAACTAACGGCCGCTCGTCTCGCTGCAGATGTCATGAATGTTCCTACTATGCTTGTGGCGAGAACAGATGCTGACTCTGCTCAACTTATCACATCAGACGTTGATGAGTATGATCACTCTTACATCGATTTTGCAGCAGGTAGAACAACAGAAGGTTTCTACAGAATTAAAAATGGTGTTGATACTGCAATTAAGCGTGGTCTTGCCTACGCTCCTTACGCTGATCTTGTATGGTGTGAGACAGGAACTCCAAATCTTGAATACGCTAAGAAATTTGCTGAAGCAATTAAGAAAGAGCATCCAGATCAAATGCTTGCTTACAACTGTTCTCCATCATTTAACTGGAAGAAGCACCTTGATGATACAACCATTGCTAAGTTCCAAAGAGAGCTTGGGGCCATGGGTTACAAATTTCAATTTGTTACTCTTGCTGGTTTCCATGCTCTTAACCACTCTATGTTCAACCTTGCTCTTGATTACAAAGAAAGAGGAATGGCCGCTTATAGTGAACTTCAACAAGCTGAATTTGATTGTGAAGGAAAAGGCTATACAGCGACTAAACACCAAAGAGAAGTGGGTACAGGTTACTTTGATGCCGTAAGTACCGTTATCTCTGCAGGACAAGCTTCAACACTTGCCCTTAAAGGATCTACTGAAGAAGAACAATTCTAGACTCCAGAGTTGTAATCCCTTACTTTTTGTAAAGGCCCTTGGTTATTTACCAAGGGCCTTTCTTTTTCTACAATGTATTCAAATCTCAGAAAAGGAAATTAACATGAAGCGCTTCTACCCCTCCGTAAGAACTCTTATGGGACCTGGCCCTAGTGATGTTCACCCTCGCGTCTTACAAGCACTCTCTATGCCTACAATCGGTCACCTTGATCCTGAATTTGTAGGGCTCATGGATGAAATTAAATCTCTTCTTCAATATGCTTTTCAAACAAAGAATGAACTGACGATTCCAGTTTCCGCACCAGGATCAGCAGGGATGGAAACTTGTTTTGCCAATCTCGTTGAACCTGGAGACAAAGTTCTTGTCGCTATCAATGGTGTTTTTGGAAACCGTATGAAAGAAAATATAGAGCGCTGTGGAGGAGAGGCCATCGTGGTCGATATTCCTTGGGGAAAACCAGTTGAGCCGCAGTTGATCGAAGAAAAGCTCAAGCAAGATTCCGACATCAAGATCTTTGCCTTTGTTCACGCAGAAACTTCGACAGGTGTTCTCAGCGACGCCCAAACCCTAGGAAAATTGGCCAAGCAATATAATACTTTAACTATTGTTGATACTGTAACAAGTTTGGGCGGTAGCCCACTGAAAGTAGATGAATGGCAACTTGATGCCGTCTACTCTGGTACTCAAAAATGCCTTTCATGTGTGCCAGGACTTTCACCTGTTACCGTCTCTCCACTTGCTATTGAAAAGATTAAATCGAGAAAAACAAAAGTCCAAAGCTGGTTCCTTGATCTTAACCTTGTCATGGGTTACTGGGATTCTAATACGAAACGGTCTTATCACCATACTGCTCCCGTTAACTCTCTTTACGCCCTCTATGAAAGTCTTCTAATGCTAAAAGAAGAAGGTCTTGAGAACTCGTGGAAACGCCATAGTGAACTTCACCAATACCTTGAAGAAAAACTTCGACCATTAGGTATCGAATTTCTCGTAGACCCTAACTTCAGAACTCCTCAGCTCAATGCTGTAACCATTCCAAGTAAGTTTGATGATGCTCAAACAAGATCTTACCTGCTTAAGGAATATAATCTAGAAATTGGTTCTGGACTCGGTGATTTTGCTGGAAAGATTTGGAGGATTGGATTAATGGGTCAGTCCTGCACCAAAAAGAATATTGATCTCTTGATCGCAGGACTTAATTCACTCTAATTAATAACCACTATTATTAGGTCTATGAACAAAAAGGATCCCAATAGGGTCTCCTGAAAAGCCATCGACCACTCTCATTCTCTTGGCCAAGACTTCTCCTTGGAAGCCTTGGTCAATTAACCTCTGACGAACTTCTTCGGTAACAGGAGCAATGATATCCTGAAACTTCTTATTGTAATCGATATCACAACGAGTAATCGGCTGATCTAAGAACTGGCACTTGGCCACACCGTAATCAGAAATATATTCAGTGACATCACCATTGACACCCGTTTTGTTAAACTCAATTTCAAGTCCACCAGTTTCGGCTAAATTTGTTGGGATATGATACTCAAAACCTTCATTATCAAAATCAATTCCCGTTAAAGGAAACTTGGCAAAAGGAACAAGCTCTTCATCTTGAACAGGCACATCGTACTGTCCATCAAAGACTGGACCACGAGCAAAGAGCTGTGTACTGGCTACTAGTAGCATTAAGAAAGCGATAGACATTAACTTCATAATATTCCCCTCGTTCACCCTTTTAGCGTCCCACCCCATGGCAGTCAATCCCTACAGTAAAATGTCCCCTTTTGTTTGCCAAACTTTTTCAAATAACCTTTTCTTACTAACTCATTGAGGTCTCGAGTCACCGTATTTCTAGAAATGGCGTACTGAACACCATAATTCTGAGGAGTTACCAGCTCACCATTTTGTGCCTTATTGAGAAAATCAATTTGCCTAGGATTAAGCCCTTCCCCCAGATATTCAGCACTTGCTCTATATACTCTACTTTCCTTTTCAACTTCTTCACGGCGTCTAAAAAGGGCTACCTTACGAACGACAACTTCACCCTTATCAAGATTGATTAGAATATGGGCCCGACCTAATTTCTCTCGCAAGCGCTTAAGTGTGACATAAATCTTATTATCATGAATGAAGGAATCATATTCAATCTGCCAAAAACGCTCAAAGAGATCTTTTCTTGACCATCTCTCTTCCTCTAAAAGGATTGCCAAAAGTTCATACTGCTTAGTTGAGAGGTCATCAATTAAAGTTAAGTCATTATCCAAACAAAGAAGGACATTGCGATCGCTCAGAGTTAAATCAATAAAGTCTTCGGCCTTATTGTAAAAGCCACCAAGACGAATAAGTCCCAACAAACCGCGGTCACGCAATTCTCTAACTTTTTGTGAACTCAGTGGAAAGACCTTTTCATGCTTAAAGATTTCATTCACAATTTTTTCTGGAACGATGGCCAAAGGATATTTACTCTTCAAAGATCTTCCTGTGATCAAAGATAACTTTTCTAGGCCTTTCTCATCGATACGCTTTTTCTCTTCTTTTAAAATAAAGTTTTCAATTTCTTTAAAGCGGTGAAGAAAATAAGAGTCTTGACCCTGATCACAGAGCTTCGTAGAGGTTTTAATCAAGCTCAAGCAACGAGATGGTCCATCCACAATACAGCGTGAAATACCCAAACAAAGGTTGTAGTTGAGGATCTGACGCCCTTGATTAAGAGTGAAGACATCGTTACCAATTTCATTGAGCAACTCTTCTGCTTCACCAAATAAACCTTCAAGCTGTAAGATCTTGGCCTTAAGAATAAGCGCATTGGTTCGTGTGAAGTAATCATCAACTTTAATGGACTGAATCCAATTATCAAGATCGGCTTCAACATTAATAAGATCTCTCCCCGCTTCAATTTTGTAGGTCATAATGGAGAGATCGATAACTTTACTATTTTGATTATTCTTAATCCTCTTTGCAAATCGCAATGATTCATCAAAGAATTCTATTCCCTGTGAGTAACTCTCCATCATACACTGCGAGTGCCCCATGAGATCGAGTGCAATCATTGAGCAATAATCACGTTCAAAAATAAGGGACTCTTGAAAAGCGGCATGAGAAAATGCATACGCCTTGGAAAACTCCCCTTTATAATAGCGCAATAGCCCCAGACCCTGACAAAGAAAGAATCTTGTAACGTGACCCCTCTCCCTAGAACACAATTGATAGAGCTTCCAAATATCCTTTCTCATATCTTTATAGTGAGAACGCCTTAGGGATGTGAGGAGAATGTAGAAAGAGCACTCGATCTCTTCCTCGAGTTTCCACTGAGTTTGCCTATGAAGAAGACGGGCCTCATCCTCTCGCCCTGTAAAAACAAGGGCTCCAAGCCAATAAACAAGCTCTGACGAAGCATAAGGTCGATCAAATTCCAGTATTTTCGAATATTTACCAGACTCAAAGAGCTGTTTAAACAAGTATTCCACCCCAGCATTATTGCATATTTTTGCACCATATTGTCAATTCTTGTCTATATTACACACCGCTTTATTCCAGCATAATGAAGCCATCAAAAGGTTAATGGCAACTAACCTTTGTATTAACAGGGAGAATAACAATGAAAAAGAGATCATCATGGAAGGTTTTTTTGGCCTTAGCAGCGATGAGCATTCTAGGAACATCTTGCGGTAACTCATTTGAGCAAAAAGAGATTCCAACTGACTTTACCGGTATCGGGCCTGTTGATGGTTCAACAGGAAATGCCATTACTTTCGCGGAAATTAAAGCGCAAATCCTTGAGCCTAGCTGTATCGCATGCCATAGCAACTTCGCTGACTACAACAGTTTCAATGGGATGAAAGAAGCGGCCATGGGTGCCATCAGCTCGGGAAGAATGCCTAAGAATGCAGCGCCACTGAGCAATGAGCTTAAAACCCTTATGAGAAGTTGGCTTGCTGCAGGTGCTCCCGAAACACAAAATGATGTCGTTGTAACAAATCCGGGTGATGGTTCGAATGACGGGGGATCAGGTGGAAATAGACCTCCAACAGTTGACCTACTAGAGCCAACGTGGAGTTCAATCTCCAAAAAGATCATTTTTCCCAAATGTATCTCTTGTCATGGAGCTGGAAGCTTTCTTCCACTTGCCTCAAGACAGGACTTCTTCGATCAAAGGGATGAGTTGTTAAATGACTTTAACGATATCGAAGATAGCAAGCTGATTAAGAGACTTGAAAGTAATACAAACCCCATGCCACCAACGTGGTCTGGAATAGAAAAACTTACAACAGAAGAAATTAATGTTGTTATTCAATGGGTAGAGCAAGGTCTACCAAACTAAGGAGAGAATATGAAAAAGCTAATTCTACTTTTATTTTTGGCCAGTCTTAATACCCAAGCGGCTACCAAAGTTCTAAATTCTGAAGTTAATTTTACTGCTGTCGGTCGCCCT
>JBFHGF010000111.1:0-8849 GCA_041583335.1 Bacteriovoracaceae bacterium | reverse complement strand
TACGTTTAGATGTAGTATTAATCGGAGGTACTTTTGAATTAGTAACGAAAGTCCCTGATATATTATTTGATTCAATAAAACTACTATCGACTCCTCTTGGTGCAGAAAATTCAGACTTAGTATTTATATAAAATATCTTCTTCCTAGACCTAGAATGACTAACATAAATTAAACTTTCAGCTTCGTCATATGGTATCATAGGAAAAGAATAAGGAAAATTATCCATTCCAAATAAAAACACATAATCAAACTCCATACCTTTAGATGAGTGAATACTTAAGAATGGTACAGCATCTGGAATAAAAGAACCTTCGCATTTAAAGTAACATTTCTTATTAATGTGATATTTAAAAATTTCACATATCTTTTTCCCAATACTAGAAGTTTGATTATCAGCTTCTATACTAGGACCTATAACTGCCATATCTTTCCCTAATTTTTCTATATTTTCTTCTAAGAAATACCCAAGGTTGCTTAAATGAATCATTTGTATACATTTCGATGATAATTGTTCTTTATCATTATTAATATCATCAGATCTATAGAGTTTAACATGGAGTGAGTTTCTCTTCAGTGATATACTATTAACAAGGTCTAATATATTATATGTAGGATCATTAAATCGATAAGATATAGTTAAAGGTCGTTTATACACATTTTCAAACCCATAATTATCACATTCCATCCAAAGATTCTGATACCATTGACCAGAATTTCCGCGAATACGTTGACGTGGGTCTCCGAAAAGAGTTAAACTTCTTATTCCTGGAATTTGTTTACAAAATTCAAGAATAAGACCTCCTCTAATTTGATCTATATCTTGACATTCATCTACAATTATATGTGTATACATTGTATCTCTAATAGGGTGACAAAAATTAATAGGATTAATAGACTCTTTTGCAACTCGTATATTACTATCAAAATTATTTTCAACTCTAGAATTGTTAATACGTGAAGCTAAAGAATCGACTGTAATCACGTTTAAATCTTTATCATATTTCTTTAACCCCATATTAGTTCGAAGACCCGGATATTCATAAAGACGTCTATAGTTTTCTCTAATAGATTCATTTGTATATGAAATTAAAAGAACACCTTCTTTATATAAACTATAAGCTAATCTATTAGCAGCAGTTGTTTTACCAGTTCCTGGACCTGCATTCACAATCTGTAATACAATATCATTATTATTAATATAATGTTCATTATTATTATTAATAGTTTCTAAAATAATATTCTGGTCTTTGTTAAGACTTCTCTTATAAGAAGGTTTAGTATTTATATTAAAGGAATCTACAAATCTACTAAACCACCACAATATTAATTTACATTTAATTTCTTCTTTAGTTGGTATAGAAATATTCAATGGAAATGACGTTCTAGTTTTAATTTCAAGGTATGCTTTCAAATCTGAACTTTTATATTCGTTATAATGTGTTAGTTCTGAAAAATACTTAAAGTCTATAATAACTTCTGAATACTTATCATGAATATCGTAACTTCCAGTATAACTCTTAATTAATTCTTGTAGCGTTTCTTTCTTAGAAATTGATGAAACATTCTCTTTAGTTATTATCCAAGTAATAATATTTAATTCTAATCTATCTAAAGACGTTGTTGACATCAGTTAAATTTTTCTAATATATTATTATTATGAGAATTAAAGATCAATATCTAGAGATAAATTAAAAATTGAATTATATAACGGTAAATTACTCATATCTAGAAAAAAACCTTTCTTTTTAACAATGAGTGTTGTCAAAGAAATACCACCAACATCCGTTTTAGAGATACATAATAATACCGTTTCTGACAGTCCGACAGCAATTTTGTCATCAAAAGAAGATTCAGATGACAAAAATGAAGTCGAATGTTTAGATCCCAATGGAGCGACCCTTAATATAGGAAATGCGGCCATCGATGGTCTGTCTGAATTTACGGAACATTTGAATAAAGACGATAGTCAAAAAGTGGTGTTGAGCCTGACTAAGGATCGGCTTTCTGAAGTGCGTCCTCATGCGCGACCAGATGATCTTGTTATCAGTAAGTCGGCATTGGCACCCAAAAAATCCCTGCGCCCTCGGGCGAGAGCTGAGGAAAATGTTCAGGTCGATCCCGTCGAGTTCAAAGAAGATGTTGTTATTTTTGAAGAAGTCACTGAAGAGGTTCCCAAAGTGGATTCCAAAGCGGCTTCAAAAGCGGCTAAGACGGCCGATCTAAAAAACAACTCGTCCTCCACCCTGGCCCCTCAGGTTTCTGTTGTGCCTAGGCCTAGGCCGAAGGACCTGGAGCGCGATACGGCCAGTATTTCTGGTGAATCTTGTCAGTTCTTCGAAAAATTTAAAGATGCCGGTATTAACGAGAAAGCGTTGAAGCAGGCCCTCTACTTCTATGACAAAAACAAAGATAAGCTGAGAAAGGAGCGCTATATTTCTATTGCCGACTATGGTTTGCGCTCTGATAAGAATCGCTTCTATATTTTAGATATGACTAATGGTTCAGTGAGAAAAGAAAAAGTTTCTCACGGCTCAGGTACGATAAATGTTAATGGGTCAAAGAAGAAAGTTGGGGACCCCAATCATGATGGAAACTTAAATAAGTGCCACCATGGATCTAATCCCAATAACCGTAAGAATATGACCCGTGGGGGATTCTTTGTCACATCCAGCATGAGAAATTCTCCCAACCATAGTGCATCGTCTTGGCCAACTCTTGACAGTCGTGGCAATGATAGCATGTTTATGGATGGTCTCAGTCCTGGTGTAAATGAAGAGGCACGCAGTTCTTATGTGGTCATGCATGGAGCTTCTTATAATACAGGTAAGTATATGGGACGAAGCTATGGCTGTCCGGCCTTTACTCCGGCCAAGGCCGCCTCCATCATTAACACCATTAAAGAGGGAAGCTTATACTATTCCTATATTCCTCAGTGTAGGGATCTTCAAAATAGAGTGGATCGCCAAGTCTCTGGTTGGTCGGGAATGTGTGAATAAAACAGATAGTAAAAGGGAAAAGGGAAGAAGCAAATTTATGTTGGAACAAACATTTAACTTCTTCCCTTCTACGAGGATTTTGAGCTAGTAAAACTAGTATAGATGGTTAGTTTGATAAGTCAAACAAAAATATAGAAGATAAAACAAAAAAGCACTTATAAAAAGGGCCATCTCAAAGGATGGCCCTATTTCCTTTTATTTCAGATATTTAGCTTAAATTCCTGCACCTCTCTTAATCTCGTCGATAATCTCTGGATTAAGAAGAGTCGAAGTGTCGCCTAGGTTACTTACATCTTTGGAAGCAATCTTTCTTAGAATACGACGCATGATTTTTCCGGAACGTGTTCGCGGTAGACCAGGCACAATCTGAATGACATCAGGCTTGGCGATTGGTCCGATAATTTTAACGATGTACTCATTCACTTCCTTAGTGAGTTTTTCAAGATCATTGTCTTGGAAACTTTGAAGGATGACGTAAGCGTAGATTCCCTGTCCTTTGATATCGTGAGGAAAACCAACTACTGCAGTTTCAACAATTCCTGGATGCTCATCAATAGCATCTTCCACTTCGGCCGTACCGATACGGTGACCAGAAACATTGATTACATCATCAACACGTCCCGTGATTCTGAAGCGACCTTGCTCATCTCTTCTGGCGCCATCGCCGGTGAAGTATTTTCCAGGATAAGTTGAAAAGTAAGTTTGACGATAGCGCTCGTGATCACCCCAGATGGTGCGCGCCATTCCTGGCCATGGTTTTAGAATACAGAGGTTACCTTCCGCAGGATTTCCTTCGATTAAGTTACCCTCATTATCTACGAGTGCGGGTTGTACTCCTGGTTGGGGATAAGTCGCAAAACTTGGAATACATTCCGTAACACCGGCCATGGGGGAGATCATGATCCCACCTGTTTCCGTTTGCCACCATGTATCCACAATAGGACATTTCTCTTTACCAATTTCTTTGTGGTACCACTCCCAAGCTTCTTCATTGATAGGCTCACCAACAGAACCTAGTACTTTAAGGGAGGAGAGGTCATACTTATTTACCCATCCCGTTCCTTGGGCCTCAAGGGAGCGAATGGCGGTGGGTGCTGTGTAGAAGTGAGTTACTTTTAGTTTTTCTACCACTTGCCAAAAGCGACCCCAATCTGGATAAGAAGGAGCTCCTTCAAACATTACAGTGGTCGCACCGTTAAGAAGTGGTCCATAGGTGATATAGCTATGCCCAGTAATCCAACCGATATCGGCGGTACACCAGTAGATATCATTTTCTTCCATTTGAAAGACGTTTTTAAAAGTTTGTCCCGTCCATACCATATAACCACCGGTTGTATGAACGAGTCCTTTCGGTGTTCCTGTTGAACCTGATGTATAGAGGATGAAGAGGGGATCTTCAGCATCCATCCACTCGGGCTCGCACTCGGGCGACGCCGCTTTGATCAGCTCGAGAAGAGAGTGGTCGCGTCCAGCAACGTAATTAACTTTATCACTATTGGTTCTCTTGCGAACCAGTACGGAAGTTACGCTGGGGCAAGTCTTTAGGGCCTCATCGGTAATTTCCTTGAGCGGAATAATCTTTGGCCCACGATAGGCTTCATCATTGGTGATGACCATTTTGGCCTCACTATCTTGAATTCTTCCCGCCAGTGCTTGGGCGGAGAAGCCACCAAAGACTACGGAGTGGATAGCACCAATACGCGCGCAGGCCAAGAGACCTGTGAGGAGTTCGGGTACCATCGACATATAGAAAACGACGCGATCACCTTTTTTAATACCGTGGTCTTTGAGAACATTGGAGAAGCGACAAACTTCAGCGTGAAGTTCTTTGTAGGTATAAGTAATATTGGCCTCATCGGCCTCATTTCCTTCCCATATCACTGCTTTTTTATCGCCACGAGTAGCGAGGTGACGGTCGATACAGTTATGAGTGATATTGAGCTTCGCACCGTCGAACCATTTTACTTCGAGGTTATTAAAGTCTCCACTTTGAACTGTTTTCCACTGCTCTTTCCAGTCATAGTTCTGTGCGATTTCCGACCAATACTGGTCAAGTTCATCGGCCGCTTTAGTCCAATGCGCCTGATAAACTTCTTTGGTTTTAATTGATTCCATTATTGCCAATCCTTTGTAATCAATAAGTTTAGATGCCTAAATACTAATCACTACGTAGGGGAAGTGACAAATATTATGGGCACTTTTCTAAGTCTCTAAGCGTTAAGAATGTGATAAACGCAGTGTATAATTTCAGTAATTTAGAGGATATACAAGGAAACTTATCGAGGGAGAATTAGTAGAATATGACGCATAAGCGTTAATCTATTCATAAGGAAATAAAGTATTTTAGTCAATTAACCGAAAAGCTGAAGAGGAAGTTGCCTTAATTAGGATCTAAACTATGAAATTGAGTAAAGCGTTAAAAGTATTCTTTGTTACCCATTCACTCTTGCTGAGTTCTGTTCCGACTTATGCTCAAGTTAAGAAGGAAAAGGGAATATTTCAAAGGTTTACTGATTATCTTTTGGGTCGTGATGCACAGGAAGATCCTGAAGCTGAAGGGGGCCCTTCTCGTCCAAAGCGTGGACCAGTTGATGTCAACGGTTACTTAAGAGACCCGAGTGATCCTAATTATTACGCTGCTCCTACTGCACAGGACTTTGTCTTCTGTGGCGCCGGCGTCGTTCAAGAAATTCACTTAAATGGAATTTCCGACTTAGTGGCCCAAGTGGATAGTATGTGTAAGTTTGAAACGAATGACTTCTATAATGGAATTAAGAACCGAGGACTGATTGGCTTTTGTGGTTATGCTGTGAAAAAACTAACGGAAGGCGGCTGCTACCCAGGGCTTGGCTCTGCAGATGATATTAAAAATTATGAAAGTCAGATCCTCACGAATCCTAGGTTGAGAGAGAAGTTCATTGAAGCAGAAAAAGAACAGTTAAAGAAAGAAAGAGATCGCATGCAAGACTTGAGTTCTTTTCAATTGATGATGGCCCAAGATGCCAACACATTACTTGATATGAAAGGGATTCTTGAAGAGAAATTGAAAAGTGGTGACCGCGAAGTGGCAAGAAAGATAAGAAGAGTTTTCAACCTTAATCGCGATCAAATGCAAAGTATTAGAAAAGGAAGTATTTCACTGCAAGAACTTGGTGATGCCCTTTTCCAATGTAAGCCTGATGAAGATTTTAGAACGGAGAAATCATTCTATGATCGCAGTGTCTTGGGCAATTGTGAAACTAATGAACAAAATGACTTGGTAAAAGAAGCTTATAACCAATTGACTGGTGGAAATGGTAAAGGTCTCATGAGTGATCTTCCATCTGAGCTTCTGTCCCTGTTTAATAAAGGGATCATTAAGGATGACTATAAATCCTTTGTAAATGGTGCTTTTCCTGGAATTCAGCGTTTTTCCGAAAGTGAGCAAAACCGCTTATATGCCACTAAATATCAAGAAGATGCTAGTAAAGTAATTTCTATGATGGATAGTGCTCGTGAACCGGGAAAGAAGCTTGAACTGACAAATGTAGTTGATTCTCTTGCCGTTGATTTTTCAACAGATGAAGCTGTGAAAATGAAAAAGGCGAATGAGGCGTCTCTGAATATCACACTTGGTATTCTAGAGAAGAGTTATGAAGGAGATGCTAATGGAAAGAAGATTCTCCAGGCCTTTCGTGACAATTACCTTGTGGAAAAAGATGGCTATCAGACGGTCGACCTCAAAGAGGATGGAGCCGCTGGAGCTTTGTCCAAGATTCAAGCTTCATTAGGAGAGGAATATAGTAATGGTGACGGGTCGGCCTACGTAAGTGAATTTATCCGTACCATTGTGGTAGGTTCCAATCTTGGGGCGCAGATGTATATCAGTAAGATGGAAGAGGCCAAGTTAGGAAAGGCCATCAATAACTCAGGATTCGCCTTACCTAATAATGATTATGATATCTTTACAAAAGCATTGGAGAATCCACCTGAGGATAATCTATTCTTAAAGAAACTCTCTTCTTATTTTAATAGTTCAAATCGAGAACCTTATGAGATGAATATTGAAGAGATGATCGCTAAGCTAGATGATTCAAACTCTGATATGTGTAAAACACCTCATGCTAATGCCGTCGCTTTTAAGTTAAACCTAATTACAGCGCTAGCTTCAGATTGTAATGCTTTAACAAAGAGGAGCCCCGTTTTAGTTGGGACAAGGCATTGCCCCAATGCGGGGAACCCCAAAGTATCTGAACTCTTAATCAATGACTTTATTAATAACCCAGAAGGTTTTCAAGCGGCTACAGAGGACTCTATTCGTGATATTTATGTGGGCTGTAAGTCAGTCAATGCTGAAACGGTTATCTTTAATGGAAAACCTACTGGTGACGAAGAGAAGGGATCGGAAGACGATCTGGCCCGCTATAAAATGCTCGAAGAAACATGTGGATCTTTGAGTGGACCCCTTGATTTTGCTAGCCAGTTGATTCGTGGCAGAATTGCTGCTTGTAACTTCGCTACGATGGGCGACGGTGATGGTGAAGGGGGAAGTTATGGGGCCAATGATTTTGGCTTCGAGAATATCATTAATGTTGGAGGAGCATTTGAATCTTCCCTGCCGGTTGCTTCTGTTCCTTCTGCTAAGAATGACCCAATTGGCGCTGCGCTAGAAAAATCTATGAAAAATGGTGGAATCTTTTCTACAGGGAACTACACAAATCTTTCAAAGAATAAAGTGATGGATAACTATAATGGAACTCTTTCAGAGAGTCCTAATGTTGGTGCCACAGTTAAATCGACTGATATAGCATCTGCTTATACAACACCATCTACGGGAATAAACTCAAATATTTTTGATACCAAGAGGGCCATTAATCCGACGAAAAATTCCACTTATATTCCTACGGTTGATCAGAGTAAAGAGGAGAAGGTTACAAGTGAAGAATTGCGTTCTGAAATGATGGCCAATAATGGAAAGATTGATCCCAATATGCAGAAGATCCTCGATCGCATGGCGGCGATGGAAGCGAATGAAAGAGATCTACGCTCACAACAGAGTCAGCTTCTTGCTCAGCTTAATAATGCAGGCAAAGGTGGCGAAAAGAGTGCTGAAGATTTAGAAGCTCAAAAGAAGCTTGCTGAAGTGACAAAAAAACTTGAAGATCTGCAAAACCAAATTCCTGACCTCGTGGCCAAGGCCCGTGAAAAGGGTGCTGAATCAGTGGAGAGAAAGGCATCCAACTTTATCGGACCCTCGGTTGCTCCTACGCCTAGTGGCGGGGGGACAGGAAGAGTGGCCAATAACCGCTCAAGCGGCACTAATGCTGCTGCGTCCACTTACTCTGGTGGAGGTGGTGGAGCTTCCATTTCAAGTGGTCCAAGTGTTAAGGGCGCTGCTGGCAACTATAGTCCCACAGTGGGGGGGAGCCCCGTTTCTGCCGATGGTATTTCGGCACCGGCCTACACCAAGAATGAAACGTTTATTTTGACCAAGTCGATTCGTGATAAGGCCGTTTTAGTGGCCGCTGGGGTTTCCATTGAAGATGCGGTTCTTCAATCCAAAGGGGCCATTTTGGTTCCCTACGGGAATGGAGAGTATATGTATGTGGAGCCACAGCTCAATAGCAATGGAGATGTGGAGACTCGCGATGGACGAGTGGTTTATAAAGAAGTTCTTAAAATTTCTGATCCTCAGGCCATTGCTAAGGCGGAAATGGGCAAGGGCAGATCAAGAGGACCGGCCAGTATTGAAGAGCCCGCAGCTCCAAAACGAAAGTATTATCTGGAAAACTTAAATCAAGAACTGGATGATGCTCAAGAATAGAAAAATATATTAGGGGGAAGGTTCATTCTTCCCCTTCCTTTTGTTACAAT
>JBFHGF010000110.1:0-8866 GCA_041583335.1 Bacteriovoracaceae bacterium | reverse complement strand
TGATTCACTGGCAAACCAGTGCTCTTGTCCAAGGGAGTTGGCATTGGCCTGAAAACTTACCCCAGAGACCAATTGACCGGCCAAATCCACGCCTTCAAGTTTTTCTCCTAAGAAAGAGAGTATTTCATCGGTAGAGGGAATTGTGGCGCTATGATCTTCCGAGCTTTTCTCACCTGGCGTGTGGGGCACAGTAAAGGGATCATCGGGAAGCTGATCCACTTCCTTTTGCAAGAACTCAAGGTAAGAGGTCAGTTGCTCATCCGTTGTTGAATCGCTATAGGAAAAAGTCACGGAGGAATACTTCTTATTATCTTTGACCAGATCTAAACTCAAGTGGGTTTGTTCCACTTCCGTGCGCTGGCGAATCAGGGAATGGTTTAAGCGGGTAAAGGAGCTCACTTCACCGGCCAAGTTGAGCCCCAGAGTTTCCCCTGCTCTTAGCTTTGGCACAAGAAAAGTTTTCGCGTGCTCAAATCTCTTCTTAGTATTTTCTCTTTGTTGACTGTAACTCATTAGGCACCTCCGAAAACTTCAATATCTGTAAAACGACATGCGGGAATAGCGTGACCCACGCGGATCACTTGGTTAGGCTCCCCTTTTCCACAATAGGGAGATCCCCACACTTCAAAGGTGTCCTTATTACCCACATGAGAGAGGCCATTCCAAAAGGCCACGGTAGAGCCGCGGTAGTTGGGATTCTTCACCACTTGTTTCACTTGTCCATCTTTAACGACGCGACCGTATTCACAACCAAATTGAAACTTATTTCGGTAGTCATCAATTGACCATGAGCGATTGGTTTCCATGATGATTCCATTTTCCATAGACGAGACCATCTCTTCCATAGAACTTGTTCCCGGCTCAATATTGATATTGGACATACGATCCATGGCCGGACGATTCCAAGAACAGGCGCGAGCACAGCTCACTCCCTTCAATCCACTGCGCTGCTGAGATTCAACCCCGCCAATTCCGGCAACTAAGACACCATCTTTAATGAGGTATTCCTTGGTGGCCTTCGCTCCATTATCATCAAAATCATAAGAGGCCATTTCATTGGGAATAGTGGGATCAAAAGTAACATTGAGGATTTCGGGTCCATACTTAAGATGGCCAAAGTCCTCAGGAGATACAAAGCTCCATCCCGCATAATTTCTCTCATCCCCTAAAATACGATCGAGCTCCAAGGGGTGTCCGATGGACTCGTGCACTTGCAAGTAAAGTTGATCAGGCATCAATACTAAGTCGCGCTTATCCGTTGGACATTCCGGAGCGTCGAGTAGTTCATTCATCTCTTTGACCAGACGATCGCAATTGGTCGCGGCATCGAAGTGATCAAGCTCTTCCATTCCTGTTTGATGGCCTTGCAAACCAAGGCTGCGCTTTTGCACGACACCATTCTTTTCACCGGTAACCGAGAAATCTTTGGTAACGATGGCAAAGTCTTGGACCCAGTTACTGCCGTTGGAGCTCACATATTTTATTGTGGTATTGATGAGCATCATATACGCCATGGATTCCATAGCATTCACCGCACTTCTGAGGTTTCCACTGATATTGAGCAGGTAATCTGAAGCTGCGGCAGCATCGAAAGTCTCTAACTTCTTGGCCATCGGACTTTGGTAGTGCCCTTCGTGCTTAGGGCGAATACGACTTTCCCAACTGGTAAATTGGTGTAGGGATAATTTTCCAAGAGAGCGGGCGCTAAGCTCCGCCTTTTCAAAAGCGCTCTTTAGACCTGCGAGGCTTAAATTATCCGTGGCCCCATAACCTACGTGACCATCGATCATCACCTCCACCATCACACCGTGGGTGGAATCAAGGGCGTGATGACCATTCTTTCCATTACGGGCCATACGAAATTGGTTTTTCTCAAAGTATTCTCTTACGGCCCACCAATCACCACGGGTAATCCCCTGGTCTTTACACTGGGCCACCATTGCATTTAAATCAAAGAAATTTTGCATAATCTTTCCTATTTAGACTTCATTTCAAACCAAATAATAATAGACCAAGCGAAGGAAAGATGCCACATTGGGCCCATGCTTTTTGGAAAAAGAGAACTCTATTTAGATGGAGGCCAGATTTACTCTATCGAAGATTTTCACGATCAAGTCTCCCAACTCTTTGGGTTTCCCAGCTACTATGGCCGCAACCTCGACGACCTCTGGGATTGCCTCAATAGCTATATCGATCCCAACCTTAGATTGACTATACGCGGCTTTGATCATCTTATTACTGTCTTCGGTCCCGAGGCCGAAGGTCTTAAAGAAGTCTTTGAAAAGCTCCCTCAATACCACCCAGAAATGGAGATTTTGTACAACTGATGCAACCTGAACAAAGGCCACCGGTCACAGAAGTCCCTATTCTTTACCGCGATGAACACATTATTGTGGTCAATAAGCCCCCTTTTATGATGGTCCACCCTTGGCGCGGAGGTCCACGCCACGAAACGGCGCTGATGACCGTTGTCAAAGAGCAAACCGGAGAATGGCTCTATCCGGTACATCGCCTCGATCGCCAAAGCTCCGGCGCCGTCCTCTTTGCCCTCAAAGGTGAGTACGTCACCTTCTTCAAAGATCGTTGGCACAGTGAAACTGAAAAGAAATATGTCGCCCTGGCCAATGGGGCCATGCCCGTATCTGGTTACTACGACCACTCCCTGCGCACTCCCAAAGGGGTGAAGCAAGAGGCCAAAACTCTCTTTGATCCCATTGAGTATTTTGACCACTACCGCTTTGGCGCAACCCTATGTGAAGTGTCGATTAAAACCGGAAGAAAGCACCAGATCCGACGCCACTTCTCGCGCAATATGCACTGCCTGATTGGCGATACCCGCTATGGCAAGGGCCGAATCAACGACTTCTTTCGTGAGACCTATGATTTTCATCGCCTCTATTTGCACTCCCACTACCTAAAATTTCCCCATCCGGTTGAGAATAAAATTGTTGAGATCCATGCTCCTCTAACGGATGACCTTCAGGATTTAAACGTCAAACTCTTCGGCAAGAAATTCTTTGAAGGAAATGAGCAATCCCCTCTTTCATAGTCGATGAGGCTCCTCTATACTATCAGCAAATAAAAATAACTGAGGTATTATGACAACTCGAAAGAATATTCTTGTTACCGGCGGTGCCGGCTATATTGGTTCCCATGTAGTAAACTTACTTGGTCAAAGTAGTGACTTCGATTACAACATCACTGTACTTGATAACCTCTCAACAGGAAGAAAGGCCTCTGTGCTCTACGGCGAGTTGGTCGTTGAATCCCTAGAAAACCTCGAGGCCTTGGACGAACTATTCACGGCCAACTCTTTCGATGCGGTTATCCACTTTGCAGGTTCAATCGTAGTTCCCGAGTCGGTAACAGATCCATCTAAGTACTATGCCAATAATACGGAAAACTCACTTAACCTTTTAAAACAATGTATCAAACATGGGGTGAAGAATTTAATCTTCTCGTCCACCGCGGCCGTTTATGGCATGGGCAGCGATGGTGCCCCTTGTACTGAAGAAGATTTCCTCAACCCTATCAATCCCTATGGACGCAGTAAGCTGATGACCGAGTGGATGCTGGAAGATTTCTCTAAGGCCTATGACTTCAATTACGTGGCCCTAAGATATTTCAATGTGGCAGGGGCCAATGTTGAAGGCAAGGTTGGACAATGTACTCCCAATGCCACTCACCTGATTAAAATTGCCAGTGAGTGCGCTACCGGAAAGCGCGCCAAAATGAGCCTCTACGGTACGGACTACTCTACTCCTGATGGAACCTGTATTCGCGACTATATCCATGTGGATGACTTGGCCCAGGCCCATCTCGATGGACTCGCCTATTTACTAAAAGGTGGAGAATCTCAAGTGCTCAACTGTGGTTATGGTCACGGTGCCAGTGTGCGAGAAGTGATTGCCGCCGTGAAAGAGGTCAGTGGAGTTGATATTGTAGTTGAAGAAGTTGAGCGTCGTTTAGGTGATGCAGTTCAATTGATTTCCAAGGCCGATAAAATTCGCAAAGTCTTGGGCTGGAAGCCTCAATATGATGACCTCAAACTTATTGTTAAAACAGCATTAGATTGGGAAGAGAAACTGAAGAGTCTATAAGACCTTTTGCCCTTGAACTTCATCACAAGAATGAGCGGATGATTTCTTAACCATCGAGACGATGCTATCGAGGTCAACCGGCTTTTCCATAACCTCAATCCCCTCCATTAGAGAAGCGCGCTCTAAATCCTCTTTGGGAATGAGACCAGTAAGGAGAACGGAATGGACCAAGTGAATCGCTTCATTTCTAAGCTTTTCAATCATATCGAGTCCACTCATGCTAGGCATACGGTAATCTGTAATCAGGAAAAAACAGGCACCCTCTTCCTTTCCATTAGAGAGCAAGAACTCGAGGGCCTCTTTAGCGCAAACAAAGGACTTAACCTCTAGCCCATTGGCCTCGAGATCTGTCTTCATAAATTCTAGAATGTACTCCTCATCATCAACGACGACGACTAAGGGATATGCATTACTTAGTTTCATATCTATAACCTATCATTTTTGCTAAACTTTAAATATGAAGTTTTCTATATATTACGCCAAGGCAGCTCATCCACACAAAATCAGCGAGGATAAGATGGATGAGGGCCCCCCAAACTGGCGCCAAAAGTAGCCAATTGATAAGCCCAAAACCCAAAGCGATAATGATAATCGTGTATACAAGCTGACTCCATTTCGAAAGGGCGAGAATATTTAAATCTTGCTCTGATCCATCATCTTTAGCTTCAGGTCGCCAAAACGTGACCAATATCATCCAAAAAATCCCCATAAGAACTGCGATCATCGGATGATAAATACGCAATCGAATAAGAAAGGGGGATTGCTCATTAAAATCTGAGGCCAAGCCCGAAACTAAGTCCGCAGAGGGAAAGAGAGTATTTCCTAGCGCAGTGATAGCGCCAAAGGCACCCACTGTGAGAATCAATACTAAGCCCAATCCTCCCAGTAAATAATCGCGCCTTGCTTTTTGAAACGAAGTTCGTTTAGCTTGGCCATTTCTTAGATCGAGGAAGAACTGAGTATGGACAAAAGTCGCCAAGAGTAACATCGTGTTCACCAGGTGGGCACCCACCACAAAGGCACGCTCCGCGCTGGTATTGTCCACCACTAGACCTCGCTTCACGAGGACGGCCCCAATTAGAGACTCAATAAAGGTCATCATCAAAAGAGCATAAGAGCCTTTGATCACTGCGTGTCCTTTGGGAAATTCTTTGTGGGCAAAGATTATCTGCGCAAGAACCGTAAGGCCAAAAAGCCCTGTGGTGAAGCGGTGAATATATTCGGTATACGTTTTCCATGTCGCACTCAAAGGAATCACTTCCCCATTACACAATGGCCAGTGATCGCCACACCCGGCACCAGAGCCCGAGAGACGCACCCAAGCTCCCCACGCAATAATGAATAAGCACAGGACAAGGTTAAAGTAGAGAAGGAACTTTGTTTTGTTGAAAGTAGATTTTGTCATATCTCCCTCTATTTCTCACGGCAAACAAAGTTAAGCAAGTTTCTGTGCCAGTGCATCCTCTCATCTAAGAAAAGTCTTTGTTTTTTTTGAGTTTCCAAAGGGTAAATGGATTTGTAAAATTATCGCGTGAAAGTAAAAATACTTATTTTATTTGTATTGGTCCTCTGCGCCAGTTCTATCCAGAGGTCTGTCTTTGCCTATCCCAATTTCATCGGATACGGATACACCTCCTGTACGGTTTGCCATTACAATGCATACGGTAATGGTCCACTTACGGACTATGGCCGCGCCCTTGGGGCTTCTACTATTTCAGATGACCGCTGGTGGTTTGGGGCCCGTGACCTCAATGAACTTGGTCAAAAAAGTGGTTTCCTCTACTCTGAACATCTAACGAAACGCTTTCGGCCCTCCCTCGACTATCGTGGACTACTGCTCAAAAATAATGTGGGCGGCGATGGCTCTGAGCAAGAGTGGATCAATATGGATGCCAATGCGAGCTTAGTCGTTCGCTTGGGGCCAGAGGCTGACCTCGATAAGCTCTTCATTACCGCGACGATGGGTTATGCGCCCGTTCCTCGCAACGGCAGTGACCCCGATGCCGATACCTATCGTAGTCGCGAATACTATATCGGTTATCGCCCCACTAAGAACTGGGGTATCTATGCTGGATTCATGGATAAAATCTACGGTATCCGCATCGTGAACCATGAAGCCTACTCCCGCTCCATCACGGGCAATACTATGAATGACCAAACCCATGCCCTTCTCGTGCACTACTCTTCCGAGAAATTTGACCTAGGGATTCAGCCCTTTGTAGGAAATATGGGAGAAGAGGCGCAAGTCAGACAGAAAGGTTTTGCCACTAACTTTGAATACACCGTCTCACGTAAATTTAGACCTGGGTTTTCAGTCCAGATGAGTGAATCCGAATACCTTAAGAATTATGCCTATGCTTTTCACGCACGCGCTGGTTTTGGAAAGGGAAATAGTGTGATGGCCGAAGTGGGCCAAGTACAAAAATCTCAAATAAAAAGAGAAGTGGAAACCACCTCACGCTACTGGATGGTGCAAACCCACACCCTGCTATCAAAGGGATTCTTTCTCCTCAACACCATTGAATACTTGAAATCAAATATTGAAGTGGAAAGTAAGAATTTAAAATGGGGACCAGGAATTCAATATTTTGTGATCCAAGGACTCGAGTTGCGCTTCGATATATTTAACTCAAGACTCTATAATGAAAGTTCAAACTCTGAGGATACTTGGGACTTTACTGGGCAGGTGCACCTATGGTTTTAAGAGTCATCGCCTTCACCTTCTTTCTGGCCTGGACTTCTCAAAGCTTTGGTATGCTTATTGGTCGCGAAGAGAAGCTCGCCTTCAGTAAGGCCAAGCAACTTTATAAAGACAAGCTCTATCACCAAGTGATTGAAATGCTCAGCTCTAAATTTCAGCTACATTCCGATAACACTCCATCAGGGGCCCTCACTCTTGCCGCCTACTCCTATGAAAAGCTTGAAGACTATGGAGCGGCCATTAAACTCTACTACTCATTGATTAAGGCCAATTATAAAGATAAGAATTCTGAAATCCTTCAAAGTTATAAAACTAACGGCACCGATGATTTGCCGGAAGCTCCCAATAAGCTCTACCTCTACTACCACCGTATTGCAGAATCTATGGCCCGGCTTTATTTGCGCGACTACGGTAAACTCAATCAGAATGAAAAAGAAACCATTAGGAAGCGTGTTTCCATGTATGTGGAAATCTTAGGGGAATCCGATTATGACAATGACTCCTATGACACCATTAATGAACGCCTTGAAAAACACGACAAGTATCTCGTAGATAAGGTCTTTCACTCGAGTTGGTTTCTGAGCACATCCTATATCAGTTACCGCAACCAACTCTCCATTGAGAGACAAAGTGATGGACTAGTTGTCCCTATCAACTCCACTGTTGATGGCATCTGTATTGGTGGGGGCTGGCGCTACCAAAGTGCCTTTTGGGAATACAACCTCAATGGCTGTTACTCGGCCGCGACTATGAATGTGGACACCGATTCATCAATTACCTATCAACAAAGTGGAGTGGCCAGTACCACTTTCCTCTTTGGCCCTTCCGTTCTATGGAAGCCTAAATCAGGTGATGTTTCTATCGGTATCCATATTCCTTTCATCTACAATACCGGAGACTATACCGTTCCCGCTGGTTATACCATTAGTGACGACACCCTTCTTACTTATGGCTACTTCTTAGAGACCAATTGGAAACTTTCAAGCTGGGGCATTTTTACTAAGTTTGGGAAGGCCGCTCAATTCAAGTCTTCCCTGTGGATGGTAGGAATCACGCTGGGTCTATAAAGATTTTAAACTGCCCTACAATGGTGGGGATCGATATCGATTGAATGATGATTTTGATCCCCCATTTTCGATCCTTTTATTTTCAATTTATTTTTTTTGATTAATTTCTTACTTTGCTCTGATTAATTCTGCATTGAAGGCATAGCTATAGATATCCAAGTGGTTTTGCAGCTGATTGATCTTCTTTGTGGTGTTCCAGGTTCTGCGAAAAAGGCGATTGATATTTGCCCGAAACATGGCATAGGTGTGATTAATGGAGAAGAGTGGATCAAATAGAAGCTTCTTGAGTTCTCCTTGTCCTGCGATGCAAGAGCGGCCACCTTTGTAGCGAATGTGCTTTGCGTGAGGGAAGTGCATGCGCACTACTTTTGGATAGGTCGAATGTTCATCTGATTCAAAAATTGCCTGGGAATGGATAAAGGGACGAACTTCGAAAAAGAGCTCTTTTAACTTCTGTGGGTGATTACTGATACGCAGTCCATATTTTTTGCGTGAAATTTTAGCAAGATTCCCAAACGCAGCAATTTGAGAGACCTTTGTCCCTAAGATTTTGCGACTCTTCTTATCAACAATGGCGGAGACGCTAACCGGTTTGAGCTTGGTGTGTTCAATGGTGATCAAGTCATCAAATTGAACTTCTTTGGTGGGAGAATTTCCAAAATTCTCAGTGAGCCATTTGTGATTCTTATCACGACACAACTGAGCTAGATATTCAAACTTACGATCAATAGTAGTGCGAGTGAGCCTCTTAATAATCGCGGCCCTTCTCTTGCTGATTCCCGAAGCAAAGAGGATGAGAAGTTCATGGTTTACCCTTCTTTTCTTTTGCTTAAAAGCGGGGCAAAAGGTTGCTGAGGAGAACTTAATTGAGCAATCCTTACATTTAAAACGCTGAATTTTGCGCGAATCATCTTTTCTGAAATAGAAGCCATCGCGAACGATTGGGCCCTTTTGATGGCATTTGGGGCATTTGTAACGAGGCAGTTGGCTTTTCATAC
>JBFHGF010000109.1:0-8895 GCA_041583335.1 Bacteriovoracaceae bacterium | reverse complement strand
TAGAGTCTCCAAGTATGATATTTCCCATATTTTAAAGTGCACCGCCAAGAATAAGAATCTTCATTTTAACTTTCAAGAATACCCCACCTTGCGTGGAGTTAAATATGTAAAAGAAAAGGCCATTGATGCTTTTTATCCAGTGCTTGTGGATCAGCAAAATGTCGATCAGTCTCTTTTGCCCATCTACATCGATGAGATCCTTCTCATATCAAAGGTGGATTTAACGGGCGCTAAAGAGATCAAAGTTGGTTCGGTTCGGGGAGATTATGCGCTGTCTCTAGGTCATGCCCTAAAGAAAGATAAACGGATTATTCTGGATTATGTCGTCAATAATCCCGAATCCCTTCTCAAGGGTTTTTCCAGTGGTAGGGTAAAGACGATTCTGATCTACCGATCACAACTTCCCGCAGGCTTTGATCTCTCTCCCTATCAAATACAAACTCTGATCTTTCAAGATGTGGGGATTCAAATCAATGATGACTTTACCAAGAAACTTAAGAAGAAGAGGATTGAACTTCAAAATCAATTTATTGGTTGCATTTTAGGCTACGACTTTAAGCTCTCTAATATTAGAAAGCGTGCCATTCATATGTCTATCCTCTCCGATATCAAAAAAATTCAAGAAATGTTCTCTTTTCCTATAGAGACCATTGGTAACCTCAAGGAAACGAATGAGCGATGGATTAAGGGAGATAAGAAACTTATTAAGTCTGTATTATCAAACCCGTTAAGCGAGAAGCTAGGAAATCTTCAATTGAAGTACTCCTATCTTACTGAAGCCTTTATCTTCAATCAACAAGGCGCTCTTATGGCCTCGCAAAAGCTGACAACGGATTTCGATCAAAGTGATGAGGATAAGTTTACGATAGCTAGGGACCATAAGGATTTTACCATCCGAAATATATCAAATATTTACTTTGATGAGTCGAGCAACTCTTTTCAAGTGGGGATTATTATCCGCTTACAAGATAAGAGTGGGAAATTTATTGGTGGTATCTTCTTGGGGGCGGATATCAATAGATTGATCACTTTTTATAAACTCAATTGAGTGCAATCTGCTAATCTTGGATCATTTCCACAACACTTCCTTTGTGTATAAGAGGTCTTTATAGAACATCTCTTGATTCTTCTTTGAAAACTCTGGATCATAGATGACGGCCACTGACTCCGTATGGTGGTCATAGCTCGCATGACTGATATTGTAAGAGCCTACAATGGAGATGACTCCATCGACATCCATATTCTTTGCGTGGTAAGAACCACTTCTTAAACGCTGGCCATCAACGTGCTTCTCACTCTGCCATTCAAAAAACCTTATATTCTTGTATTTGAGCAGTTTCTTATAGGTTTTCTTATTGCGACGATAGGTGATGAAACCCCGATCACCAAGTCCTTTGGCGGTCTCTTTGGAGTTGGTGATGATATATATATTCACTCCTCTCATGGCCGCTTGAATAAGGGCCCTCTCTATTTGGGGCACAGCTACCAAGGAAAAACTTCCCCATAGAATTTGCTTGCGTGCACGATGGATAATATTCAAATAATAATTTGAGATAAAAGTTTGGGGGTAGTTTTGATTAACCTCTAGATCATTTTGGCGGGCGATACTTCTTAGATGACGATGCTCTTGCAAATCGCTTTGAATGAAGGGCCTTTGGTAAATATAGCGCAGTTTTAGCCCTTGCGCTGAACTATGATCATCAAGAGGGAAGTAGTCGGGGTTATCTCGGTAGACATCATCAAAGCGCTGTTCAACTAATTTTTCGATCTCAGGGGAGACATTTTGAAACTTATACTTCTTACGCTTCATCATTTGTTCTAGAGTTAAGAAATCTTTAAGGATTCGGGTTTGTATATTGGCCACCGCTGGACCCGCGATAAGGAGATCTGTATCCCTCCAGGCCTCATCCTTCATGGGACCCCATCCCTCATCTCCATGGAAAATCTGATCCAGTCCTATCTCTTTAGATAGGGGTTCATTAATAAATTGGCGAAAGTCATATTCACGAGCTGAGAATTGCGTTCCCTCAGCATAGTAGTCGCCCCAGTTGAGCCCTCCAACGATGGCATACTTTCCATCGATGATCATGGTCTTATCATGCCAGCGATTATTTAGAAGAAATTCACCTCTAAACCATCTTCTCCAAGCAAATTTTCTTAGAAAGTTAAGAGCATCGAGGGGAAAGAAGCCGATGCGATCTCTACTTTGATTGCCGAAGGGATTGTACTTAATGACCTGAATCCCTTTCTTAGTGAGTAGATCCATGACCTTCTGAGTTTTAGAAACCCAAGAGGTCATGCCATCATAGATGAGTTTTACTTCTACGCCTCTTTGCTTGGCGGCAATCAAGGCATCCACGAAACGTTTGGTATATATATCTTTAATCACTCCTTTGCGCTTACCCTTAGGATGAATGGACAGTACAGAGATGACGATGCTCTTCTTGGCCGTTTCTAACAACTGGTAGCGTACCTTATATGACATCATCCCATTTACTAGAAGCATGGCCCTATTTCCTTCAACCACCTGGGAGTCGGTGATAAGGTTCATCTTCATTTGGAATTCATCATTGACCAAGGGGCCATGGCCATCTTGCCATTGCAGGGCCCTAACTGAGTCGCTCATGACGACATTTATCTTATCTTTACTAGGCCAACGATTTTGAAAACGTGCCTCAAGGGATAGAGAAGAGATTAAGATGATGAGGGCAGCGATAACTTTTGACATATATTCTCCCTTTGTGCCTCATTGCTAAACTAAGTTTCCAAACGTTTTCAGGCCATGATGGTGGTCAGAATTTTTTAGGATTGGGAATAAAGATTTATTCTGATTCTCCCTAGTTAAGGCCATACAATGATAGCAGTATACCTACTCGTTGGGTGTGAGCTTATCGCTAGCACCATAGAGCTTTTTAGGTCATAATAGGAATATGAGCGAAGAAGTTAAAAAGGGCATGTGCATGCTTCCCTTTCTCCATATGGAGATTCAAATTCAAGGTGGAGTATTCACTTGTTGCCACTCCACCAATTACAAAGAACTGGGTAACCTCCACCATCAAAGCTTGAAAGAAATTTGGGAGGGTGATCATTGGAAGGCCGTCCAAAATGAATTCTTAAATGGAGATCCCAAGTCAATTGAGCACTGTCGCGATTGCTTCTACTTCGAAGAGTTAGGCCTAGAATCATGGCGCCAAAGTGAGAATAAAAGCTGGGGGCATCATTTGGAAGCTGCTCTGGCCGGTGAAATTAAAACTCCAAAGTCCGTGGCCATTCGTATCAGTAATCTATGCAACTTTTCATGCCGTATGTGTAAACCCTCGGCCTCAACGGGTTGGTTCTCTGATGCAAAGTTTTTAAACCCTAAGGGGAATTACCAGAGAGTGGAGAGTACTCCCCAAAATACCTCTATCTTGGAACAGCTGGAACCCTTCATAGATGGACTCGAGCATATCCAATTTGTAGGGGGAGAACCTCTCATGGAAAAGGATCACTATTTGATTTTAGAGACCATGCTCAAGCGCAACCCCAATATAGAGATCACCTACGATACAAACCTTAGCTTCCTAGGTCTGGGTAAGTGGGATGTTTTGGAGCTGTGGAAAGGTTTTAAGAAAATTAACCTCTCAGGCAGTATCGATGGTTTTGGCCCCAAAGGCGAGTATATCCGCAAAGGTCTTGAGTGGTCCCGCTTTTTAGAAAATTGGAATCGCGTACGCTCAGAGCTTAGCAATGTTCAGATGATGATGACCTTTACTTTAAGCATTTATAATATGCTTCATGTCTTAGACTTTATTGATGAAGTTATACGCCTTGATTTATTTAGTGGTCACGATCCCCACAACCTTATGCTCTCTCTCGTGGAAGAGCCCCGATGGCAAAGCTTGCAGGCCTTACCCACAGAGGTTAAAGAAGTCATAACCAAACGCTACCAGAATTATTCCCGTCGTGACTTCGGTAAAATCGCTCATGAGCTTGATGATGCGATTCGCTTTATGAATGGTAAAGATGAGTCGGCGTTGATGTCTGTCTTTAGGAACTTTAATACTAAAGTTGATTTGATTCGCAATGAAGAGTTTAAGCAGCTCTTTGCCGAAGAGGCAGCGCTGCTTAAACTATGATCGTGACTATTGAAGCTGCTCTTTCCACTTGATCTGTGCTCCATTGGTTGGCGGCACAAATACTTTGTAAGCTCATGGTTATCAATAGGGTCAGAGGGGCGAATGTCTTTGTCGTCTTTGCCATCCTTGTCATCTTTGTCATCTTTGTTTTCTTCACGGGGTTCTCCAAGCTCAATCAAGCTCAATCAAGTAAATATAAAGTAATTTTAGCGGAGCTTAGGGTCTTATGGGTGGAACTCTTGAAAAATGACAGGGGGGAGCGAAAATAGACAAAAAAGTGTGGTGGCTTTGCGCAGAATTGAACTGCGGACCTTAGCGTTATGAATGCTACGCTCTAACCAACTGAGCTACAAAGCCATCTACACTTTTTTACCCTTATCGGAAATGTCTTCAAGCGGCACGCATTCACGTGTAACTTGAATCTTTTTACCAATGGGCATTTATTAAGTGACCGAAATCTTAGTTGATCCTTCTTGGCCTGTCAATATTATTTTGAAAGGGTAGTATAAATCTCACAAGGACTTATATGAGCAAGATTACTGCCCAACACCTCTATGATTGGGTGTATTTATTTATGAAAAAACACCACTTATTTCCAGCGAGTGGTCACGCCGTGGTGGCCTTCAGTGGAGGGGAAGATAGTGTGCTTTTGTACCACGTCCTAGAGAAGTTGATAGAAGCAGGGGTGGAAGAGTTGCAATCACTAGAGGCGATCCACATTGATCATGGACTGCGTCCAGAGTCCGGTGTTCAGGCCGAAGAGCTGCAAAGAAATTATCCCGATATAAAGGTATTGAAAATTTCTAGTCAGGCCCCAACAAGTGATATTGAGAAATGGGCGCGCCATGAGCGCCACGCCTTATTGCGCTCTTTTTTAAAACGAGGAGATCGTCTTTATATGGGTCACCATATTGATGACTCTATCGAGTGGTATTTGCGCCAACTCTTTGGTTCTTCAGGAACAAAGAAGGCCATGGGAATTCCACTTGTAAATGGCCCTATCATGCGCCCCTTTCACTGCTTAACCAAAGCTCAGATCGGCCGCTTCGTTAAGCAACTGGGACTCTTCTTTGTTTACGATCCCAGCAATGAAGATCGCCGCTATCAAAGGAATCATATCCGTCACAATATCCTCGCAGAACTTTATAAAGAATTTCCTAAAGGGCAGGCCCACTTTGTGGAAAGGGCCAATCGATGGGCGACCAAGAATACACAACCTGGGATAGATCTTCGCCAATATCAGGGGATGCATATTTTCAATCTGCAAAAAGGGCAAGGCCGTTGGGCCGATCATCAAGATCAGATCAAGCGCTCCATCTATCTGTTGGGAAAAAAAGAGCGTGGTGAAATCAGAAATACTTTAAAGAAGCTCGTGCAATCCCTCGACTCTGGAAATGGTGCTCGCGGCCCTCTTTCTTTTAGTGGAGGCGTGCAGGCCTATCTCTATTCTTCTATGTTGATCTTGGTCAGCCGGCCAGGCCTTGAACAATGGCGCCAGTGGGATCAGAAGTTTTCGCAATTACTACTGATAAGTTCGCAGATTCCTAGTGTTTTTAAGAGAAAAGATTTACCCTCTCAACTCAAAACTTATCTTCCCTTCGTCTTTTTCAAAAAAGGGAAGCTCTCCTTTATGGGCAAGAAAGCGATAAAGGGACTTCGTTCTGATCTTATATTTCCTGAAACAACAAAAGTGATGACCCAACTTGGGTATAGTTTTCGTCCTCTCTCTTTTCTTGAAAAGCTTGAGGCCAACGGGGGAGAACGTAACTGGGAAGTAGCGTTACTTAGGATGAACGAGGATGACCAATAGCATTGTCGTTCGGGTATTATCTGCCGATCAAGGCCGTATAACTGTTTTTTGACAGAAATGTGTAAGAAAACGCTCTGATTACACCGACTTTGTTGAAAATCAACATCTCGTTAGCTTAAAATATGATAATCTAAACTTGAAGGAAAACGATGGTTTTCCCAGATGGAATTTACTAGTAAAAAAAGGAATTTAATCGATGAAACCCCAACAAAAAACATTAACCCTTTGGGTTGTTGTGCTTTTGATGATGGCCCTTATCGCAAAGGTCGCCGTAGAAGATAAGACTACATATAAGAGGATCACTTATCCTGAATTTATTCAGGCCGTAGAGAGCAAGAATGTTTCAGAGGTTACTTTCAAAGGTGACAAGCATATTCTTGGTAAATTCATCAATGGTTATGAGCAAGGTCAACGCTTTACTTTGTCGGGAACGACAGGTCAGGAAACGTTTGAAATCCTCAAGGCCAATGGGATCTATCCCGAATACCAAGAAGAAGAGAAACAGACTTTCTTCACCAGCCTGTTGATTAGTTGGGGACCGATGATCCTCCTCTTTGTGATTTTCTATTTCTTCTTGCGCCAAATTCAGGCCGGTGGTGGCAAGGCCATGAGCTTTGGAAAATCAAAAGCAAAAATGCTCTCCGCTTCGGATAAGAAAGTGACTTTCAAAGACGTATCCGGTGTTGAAGAAGCAAAAGAAGAACTAAGATAAGTTGTAGATTTTTTAAAAGAACCTAAGAAATATACTAAGCTTGGTGGAAAGATCCCTAAAGGGGTTATCCTCGTAGGTCCTCCAGGGACTGGGAAGACACTCTTGGCCCGCGCCGTTGCAGGTGAGGCCGATGTTCCTTTCTTCTCTATTTCTGGTTCTGACTTTGTAGAAATGTTCGTAGGGGTCGGGGCGTCTCGTGTGCGTGACCTTTTTGAACAAGGTAAGAAGCATGCTCCTTGTATCATCTTTATCGATGAAATCGATGCCGTAGGTCGCCACCGTGGACACGGCATGGGTGGTGGTCACGATGAGCGTGAGCAAACCCTTAACCAGCTGCTCGTTGAGATGGATGGTTTTGAGTCAAATGAAGGGGTTATTCTCATTGCTGCTACTAACAGAATTGATGTTCTCGATCCGGCCCTACTAAGACCTGGTCGTTTTGATAGACGTGTAACCGTTGGTTCTCCTGATGTTCGTGGACGTCTTGGAATCCTTAAAGTTCATACGGGTAAGACTCCACTTTCTTCCGATGTGGATTTGGAAGTGGTGGCCAAGGGGACTCCTGGTTTCACAGGGGCAGACCTAGCGAACTTGGTTAACGAAGCCGCTCTTAATGCCGCTCGTTTAAATAAGAAGACACTCGATCACAATGACTTTGAGGCCGCAAAAGATAAAGTACTTATGGGACCAGAGCGTAAGTCGATGGTCATCTCTGATAAAGAAAAACGTGTGACGGCCTATCACGAAGCTGGGCACACGCTTGTGGGAATGAACCTTCCTCATACTGATCCTATTCATAAGGTATCAATTATGCCTCGTGGGGGAGCTCTTGGGGTAACCCAAACACTTCCCAATGAAGATATGCTCAACCTTACTCGCGCCCGTGGAGAGAACTTTATCTCCTTCCTTATGGGGGGACGTTGTGCTGAAGAGTTGATCTTTGGAGAGATCACTAATGGTGCCTCCAATGACATTGAAAGAGCGACTAGCCTTTCTCGCTCCATGATTTGTTCATGGGGAATGAGCAATAAGCTTGGTCCAATCAATTACCACAAAGAGCAGCAGTCTGCTTGGAGTGCTCCTTCAAGTTCAAACTACTCGGAAAAAACAGGTCAAGAAATCGACGATGAGATCCACCGTTTGGTCACAGATAATTATAAAGTGGCCATGAAGATTCTTGAAGATAATAGAGAAGCTCTTGAGCGTGTGGCCGAAGGGTTGATCGTTTGGGAAACTTTGGACTTCTCTCAAGTTCAAGATCTTGTTAATGGAAAAGATATCGGAATGCCGATTATTAAAGATACTCCAGAACCTGCACCCGAAGCGAAGAGTGAAGAAGTGGCCGAGACTAAGCCTGCGAGTAATGGAGATGATCCACTTCCCAGCGTTTAATCTCAATGATCAATAATGAATACATTTAAAGTCATAACCATGGGGGTGATGAATATCACCCCCAATTCTTTTAGTGATGGCGGTAAATTCAATTCTGAGCAAGAATTGGAAAAGCACTTTGAGCAATTTATCCGTCATCCTGATTTTATCTTTGATCTGGGCGCAGAATCTACCGCACCCTTTAATGACCCCATTGGTTTTGGTGACGAGAAAGAACGCCTAGAAATAGTGCTGCCTGTAATCGATCGCTTGCGTCCGCAGCAAATATCACTTGATACTTACCGAGGAGAGACGGCCATGTGGTTCTTTGAAGAGCTCCTTAAACTTGGTTTTCAAGGGGAGCAGATGATCTGGAATGATGTCAGTGGCCAGTGGGATGAACAAGTCACGAGCTTTCTTAAAGCATTTCCCAAGAGTCGCTATATCTACTCCCATAACCTGGCCCCCCGTAGAGAGTTAACTTCAAAGCATATGGATTACTGTAGGCCCTTCGAAGATATCGTGGCGGCAATAAAGGCCTTCTTTGCGCCTATTGCTCAAGAAAAAGACCGTGAGAGGGTGTGGCTTGATCCCTGTTTTGGCTTTTCAAAGTCTTATGAGCAAAATTGGGAACTTATTCGCCGCTGGGATGAAGTCTTACAGGGATTACCGAATGAAACTTGGGTTATTGGGCTTTCTAAGAAGTCCTTTTTGCGCCAATTCCTCAATCTTGAACTTGGTAGAGAGCTTGCTCGGGAAGAGGCCTTGAGTAAGAGTGAATGGATTCATATGGAGCTGATTAAGGGGTTTATGGGCACCACTGTGATGGCCCAATGTAAGAAACCGCTCATCTTTAGGGTGCACGATCCTGATATCGTCACCAT
>JBFHGF010000108.1:0-8964 GCA_041583335.1 Bacteriovoracaceae bacterium | reverse complement strand
GTAAGAGGTCCCCATGAGAGATAAAGAAAAAGAAGCCGAAATCTTTGATAACAAGAGCACCGTCTATGGCCCTGTGAAATCTTGGCGCCTGGGCATGTCTCTAGGAATTGATCCCATTTTTCAAACGTCGACTTGCTCATTCAATTGTTTCTATTGTCAGCTTGGACAAATTCAAGAAATAACAGATCAAATTAAAGTCTATGTTCCGACCCAAAGGGTACTTTCTGACTTTGAAGCTATTCAACAAGAACATCCCAAAATTGATGTGGCCACTTACTCTGGATCTGGTGAGCCTACTCTAGCGGCCAATATCGATGAGATGATTGCCGGTATTCGCAAACTTGCTCCCGATATGCCGCAAATGATCCTCACCAATGCAACAGAGCTCTATCTACCAGAAGTTCGCGCTCGCCTTCAAGGCCTTGATAAAATCATTGTCAAAATCGATGCGGCCAGTGAAGAGACATTTCAAAGGGTCAACCGACCGGCCGCAGGAGTCACCCTAGCAAGAGTACTCAAAGGAATTAAGGCCTTGCAAAGAGAATTCAACGGACCTATCGAAGTTCAAAGTATGTTTATGCCTTTGAATATCAAAGAGGCCCAAGACTATGCAGAGATCTTAAAAACCATAAAACCAGACGTAGTTCAACTCAATACTCCTAAACGACCCTACCCTAGTGAGTGGCATCGCGAAAATCGAGGCAATCATGAAAAAGTCTTTGACTACATGACTACAGATCTAAAGACCCTCACTCCTGAAGAGGCGCAAGATTTTGAGACATTCCTGCGTAAAGAAACGGGATTAGAAATCCTCTCCATTTATAAGTAACTATTTTCCAATTTCTAAAACAACCGGAAAATGATCTGAATAGCCCATCCTCTTAAGGTTCTTAGCTTGATGATCAAAGCGTTTGGGAAGACCCACGATACGGCTACCAAAGAAAGCCGAATCTTTATAAGTGTATTCAAAAACACCTGTTGCGAAATTGGGATTCCAAATTTTAAATTCAATTTTCTTTTTCGAAGAATTTAAATTCTCTGAAATGAAGAAACGATCCAAGAGATTCCAACTCATATGCTTAACATAGAAGTAACTACCTTGAATGGACTTACTCTCAAGGTATTGACGAGTATCGATAAGTAACTGGTCACGTTGGAGTTCATCAAAGGGCGCGGGATACTCCTTATCTAGAGTGTTGAAGTCTCCTGTAGCAATAACCCATGCCTTGGGAAATGACTTCTTAAGGGCCAGAAGTTTTTCTCTCACTTCTTTGGCCACAGCGACACGAACCTTTGTGGGAGCCCCTTGGGATGGCCAGTGATTGACCAATACAATAAGGTCTCTCTTTTGATACTTAAAATATCCAATTAAAATATTACGGGTTGGTTTCTTAAGCCCTTCTTTTAATTCGAGCTCTTCTGTTTTGATCCACTTCAACTCATTACTAGGGCGATAAAAGAGGGCCACATCAACTCCTCTCTCGTCAGGAGAATGAGTCGATATAAACTTTTCCATTCCTAAAGTTTTCCCCAATGCTGCTAAGACCTTATCGTTTTCCACTTCAATCACTGATAGAAGGTCAAGCTTATGGGGATATGATTCCACCACCTGCTTAATATTGGTAAGCTTCTGATCAAGTTTCCCCTGGGTCCAGTCTGTCTTCTCACACTGACCACGATAATACTTATTCTGAACTTTTTTACAGGCACTCTTGGCAGGATGTTTTAAAGGTAAATAAGCTTCATCATTCTTGCCTTTATCATCTTTCACATCAAAGAGGTTCTCGACATTATAGCTCATGAAAGTCAGGGCATTAGACTGAAGGGATAAAATAGAGAAAATAACAAATAAGAAGGATTTGAGTGACATAGAGGTCTCCTAAAAAAACGATAAGAAACCTCTACTCCACTAGAAAGGCGAATTCAAGCTGATATTCAATTTTGCATGAAAATCTAAAGGTTCTCTTTAATCCATGCCAGAACATCTTCATGATGGCTCTTCGTTTTTACTTTAGCCATAACATGCTTAATCTTACCATCTTTGCCAATGA
The DNA here is from genome assembly GCA_041583335.1 of Bacteriovoracaceae bacterium. Taxonomy (GTDB): domain Bacteria; phylum Bdellovibrionota; class Bacteriovoracia; order Bacteriovoracales; family Bacteriovoracaceae. Next base: position 6,913 of record JBFHGF010000108.1, on the reverse strand, counting down.
CAAAAGTTGAGCGCAAAATGCCATCATACTCTTTTCCCATAAATTTCTTAGGACCCCATGCCCCATATTTGTCGGCGATAGCGTGATCGGGGTCACTAAGAAGAGTAAAGTTCAAGCTTTGCTTATCTTCAAATTTCTTAAGTCTATCTGGCGCATCCGGGCTAACCCCTAAGACCACAATATCGTTAGAGGCAAACTTCTTTTTGAAATCACGTATTCCACAGGCCTGAACAGTACAACCTGGTGTCATGGCCTTGGGGTAGAAATAGAGAACAACGGTCTTCTCCCCTTTGAAATCTTTTAGAGATACTTTATCTCCATTTTGATCTTTTAAACTAAATGCCGGTGCGGCCTTTCCTACTTCTTTAAAACTCATTTTATGCTCCTTATATTTATTTTAAATTACCAATGGTTTCTTCTTTCTCTTAACCTCAAAAAGGTTTCCTTATCATCTGCTGGGACGCCCTTTCCTTCATCCAGATTCTTTCGAATTTCAGGATTTTCCAAACGCAAGAAAGTGTTGATCTTGAGTTCATCGGCGATCGTCGTCGTCTGTGGTTTTGTATTCCAATCAATTCCTTGATAGCGATTAAGCCAATCTTGGGCATCCCCATTACTGGGCTCACGATCGAGGGTGAACTTCAAATTATTTCCCAAATACTCATGTCCTGGATAAACCACAACATCTTCGGGAAGAACTTTGAATTTTTGCGTAATCGTTTCATAGAGCACGGCCGGATCACCACCGTTATGGCAATTGCCTACTCCAGCGTTAAAAAGAGTATCGCCAGTGAAAACGGCCGTCACTTTTTCATCTACAATCAAGAGCAAACACAGGTGAGCAAAGGTGTGCCCAGGAGTATCAAAGGCGCGAAGCTTAGTATGGTTATCAATCTCAATTTCATCCCCATCTTCAAGGAAGCAATTGGCCTCTTTGATTTTTCCCTTTCCATTGGGGTGGGCATAAACCGCGCACATAGTTCTTCTCACAATTTCCGCATTGCCCTGGGTGTGGTCCCAATGCTCATGGGTATTGATCACTCCTTTAATAAGACCACCTTGCTTGGCACAAAAGTCCATACATTCTTTAGCGTCCCAAGGGTCGATAATGTATTGATGGTGGTTATCCCCCTCAATAATATAGGTGAAGTTTCGAAGATTGGAATTGGTGTAAATTTGATGAACTTTCATAATAATCGACTTTAAAAAATTAGTTAGCGCAGCATTATATAGAGTTTTTCTACCCTTAGCGCAAAGGAGTTCAAGTATAACCCTAGAAATTGGTGCCAATACAGGCTATTCTGAGTTAAATAGCTTTTCAAGAATCAAATCCCATACAGGTTGAATATGACAATTACAGCATCCATGATTACCAAAGTTTTCCTCTTTTTCTTAGTGGCCAAGAGCCTAATCGAAAGTTGGCTAGAGGGAAGAAATAAGAATCATATTATCCAAAATAGAAATGAAGTGCCTGAGCGTTTTCAGTCGGTCATTACTTTAGAAGAACATCAAAAGGCCGCAGATTATAGTGTGGCCAAGATAAAAGTAGGCCAGTTCTTCTCCCTCTTTGATTTTGCACTGCTTCTGCTTTGGACTGTCGGTGGTGGACTGGCCATGCTTGATCGCCTAGTCGATACCTTTGCTCTTTCTCCCCTATGGGAGGGAGTTGCCTACCTCGCCCTCTTTGGCGCGATCAACACTCTTCTCTCTCTGCCTCAAAGCATTTATTCTACTTTCGTTATTGAAGAAAGGTTTGGCTTTAATAAGATGACTCCTGCCCTCTTTGTTAAAGATATGATTAAAGGGCTTTTACTTGGGGCCATCCTGGGACTTCCCCTCTTTGCCGGACTCCTTTGGGTGATGCAAAGTCTAGGAGAGCTTTGGTGGCTTTATGGTTGGGCACTACTCACAGGCTTTCAATTCCTCCTGCTTTGGGCCTACCCGCGCTTTATTGCACCTCTCTTTAATAAGTTCTCCCCAATGGATGAAGGTGAACACAAAGAGAAAGTGGAAGCTCTTCTTGGCCGTACTGGTTTTACCAGTAATGGTTTATTTGTGATGGATGCCAGTATTCGCAGCTCTCACGGCAACGCCTACTTCACAGGCTTTGGTAAGAATAAGCGCATTGTTTTCTTTGATACATTAATCAAAACCCTCACTCCTGGTGAAGTAGAAGCTGTTCTTGCTCATGAGCTTGGTCACTTCAAAAAGAAGCACGTGGTGAAACAATTAATTAAGGCCGTCACTTTTTCTTTTATCGCTTTCTTTATTTTAGGAAAGCTTATGACTTGGCCAGAATTCTTTGTTGGCCACGGTGTGCCTGTGCTTAAAACTCACTTGGCCCTTATCCTCTTTGCCCTGGTTAGCGGAGTGTACACCTTTTGGAGCACACCTCTGGGGGCAATGGTTAGCCGTAAGTATGAATTTGAAGCTGATGCATTCGCGGCCCAATTCGCCAATCCCAACGAGCTCATTTCGGCCTTGGTTAAACTCTACAAGGAAAATGCCAGTACCCTTACTCCAGATCCCACTTACTCGGCCTACTACCACTCGCATCCCCCGGCCCTAATTAGAGTTAAACACCTGGAATCCCTCGCAAAGTAGGGTCAAAGCGCATCTTTTTTTGATGTAAGAAAAAAAACTTTCTTAAATCAAAAAGATAAGCTCTTGAAATTTCATTATTGCAGACGCAGGCCTTACATGGCCAATTTGCGCAGAACCCCCAAAATGTTCTATATATGGAAGGTAGTTACGTTTTAAAAGGAAACCATATGAAAACTTTGATTACATTTCTTTTCGTTATGCTCTCTGTTTCAAACTTCGCACAAGGGACTCTTTCCCTAAGTGAAGACGACTCTAAGCCAAAGCGTCCGCCCATATCTGATGATGGACCAATCTGGCCTCCTGTACCATTACAGCAATAATTTACCAAGATATGCTCCCTTTCCTATTATTTAATATGAAAGGGAGATCTCATGAATTCCAAAGAATACATCCAAGACGCAATCCGCACCGAATCTACTGACTTTAGCGCAATGAATGACCGATTAACTGTCGATGGAACCAAAAGGCTCCTTCATGCAGGTATTGGTCTCTCTACCGAAGCTGGTGAATTTCTCGACGCCCTCAAAAAACATATTTTCTATGGAAAAGAACTCGATCGTGTAAACCTCAAAGAAGAAATGGGAGACCTTTTCTGGTACTTGGCCATTGCTTGTGATGAGCTTGGAGTAGAGTTTGAGCCCCTTATGGAGACCAATATTGCGAAACTTAAGGCGCGTTATGGTGAGAAATTCACTGAACATAAAGCTGAAAACAGGGACTTAGAAACCGAAAGAACCATTCTAGAGTCATAGTCAAAACCTCTAGAGATACTATTTAAGACAGGCCTTTCGAGGGATATATTTTTTTCACAGGATCTTGTTTTCTGTGAAAAGCTAGGGTAAGTTAGCTTCACTTTAGTCAATCAGAAATTGAGAAACGAAAGTTTCCTAGTTTTGATTGCCGACGTTATCCTGGTCTTGACTTTAGTTTAGACCCCCTCGATAGACCCTTTTGTTTTTCTAGGGTTAAGGCCAGGTTTCTTCTTCTTCCCCCTACATTTTTAAATTATGAAAAAGCAAATCGCTGTCATTGACTGTGCCATTAAACAATCTTCTCTTCATTGTTTTAATCGATTGATTAAATATCTCGATCGACCTCTTTCCTATCATCGTCCTCCTGTGGATGGAATGAATTCTCTGATGGCATCCGAAGAAGATGACCATGGATATATTATTTTTGGAAGTGCTTCCAATATTGAAGACCAACTGGCCTGGCATAGAGAGCTTGCTAACTTCTCTCATCAGCAACTTCTAAAAAGAAAGCCTATTTTTGGAATATGTTTTGGACATCAACTGATGGCCCATCACTATGGTGCACGAGTGGAAAGAAATGAAAAAGAGGTTACCCATAAAGGCTCAAGGGATATAAGAATCATCCATTCCCATGGACCTTATATAAAAGATAGCGAATATAATATCTTCACGGCCCATAGCTTTGAAGTAAAAGATCTTCCGAATGACATGCTTCATATCGCAACAAGTGAAGAGTGTTTCTATGATGGGCTTGCCCATAAAGAGCTCCCTTATATAGGATTACAGGGGCATCCCGAGGCTTCTCCTTTCTTTGTCGAAACAGAGATCACTCCAGAGGCGCCTCAATTTAATGCTCAAGAAAGTGCGGCCTACGAAGATGGTCCCTACTTCTTATCCCAATTCTTCGCAAAACTTTGACAATAAGTTTTGAATTTTTCTTCAACTTCCGCAGAAAAAGCTCCTAGGCGATTACAGTCGATATCTAGTTCGGCCACCATATTACCTGCGCTATCTTTTAAGGGAATGATGAGTTCAGAATTTGTTTTTAAACTGCAAGCAATGTGGCGAGTATCTTGATGGACATCGGCCACATTAACTACGCGCTCTTCTCTTAAGGCAAGCCCACAGAGACCACGCTCTAAAGGAATACGGGTGTGCGTGGTTGATTCGCCATAATATGGGCCAAGAACTAAGTCAGTTGAATCTTGCTCCAGATAGTAGTTGGCCTTGTAGTAAATGCCAATCCAATCGGTTACCTCGGAGACCAAATCTTTCGCTCCCTTCACCCATTTTTGAAGGTTAATTATTTTTCCCCAGTCGTAACCGCAGTGGTGTAAATAAAGTAAGGCCGCAATCTGTTGGCCAAGTTCCTTGTGGGCTTCCCCTTCTAGATTACTAGAAACGATTCCTAAACTCTCTCCACCAAAGAGAACCTCGCTCTCGTTACTATATTGTGCTTCGCCTTCCTTAACGAGTATTCGTTTTTGATCAGCAACAACTTGCAAAAAAGATAAGCCTTCAATCTCTAAAATTTCAATCAAACTCAACATCTTCAACACTCACCTTTTTTAACTGAGACAAGTCCTTAAATGCTTAAAGTAAGGCCCTCTATATTTTTCTATTTCATTATGAATTTCGTGATAGGCTCCATCGATAACCTGCAGATCAAAGTTTTTCTCAATCACTTGAAAATAGCTGACAAGTTGCGTGTATGAGACGATACGATCTTTACTTCCCACCGTAACGAAAGCCGGGCAATGAGGATGAATAGGACGCGAAAAAGTTTCATGGGAACACTTGGCCAACTCAAAAACAAGTTTTGTGTGCAATTTAAGATGATTGTGTTCATCATCTACATACTCTTTTTTAATCATGGGGTCATGGGAGAGGTAATTCAGATCAACCAACCCACCTAGCTTTGTTGTTGCAGGAATCTTTGTTAAACCATCCAGCAGCGCAAAGGGAGCCCATGAAACAACTTGTCCTGCGAGACCAGAAAATCCAACAGGAGGAGCATTAATAAATACTTTCCGGGGATAGAAATCGCGCTGGGCCTTAACCTGTATAAAACGTGACGTAATAAGGGCACCCATACTGTGGCCAAAAAGAAGGTAGCTTTCCATACGAAAACGTTTACGCAGTAGTCCCAATAATTCTTCTAGATCTAAAATAAAGTCATTAAAGTCGGCCACGTAGGCATCAGCTCCACTAGAGAGTCCATGACCCCTTAGGTCATAGAACACGAGATTATACTGGCCACAGAAGAGGTCATTCATATAGAGATGGCGCTTCAAATGCTCTCCAATTCCATGAGTCACAATTAGCCAATCTTTGTGGCCTCGCTCTCTAATATCCACATGGAGTTCAACTCCATCTCTCATCTTGAAAAAATGCTGTTCACCGTTCATAATAAACCCTGTAAATAGATTTAAATTACTTAACTATACTCTCGCATGAGTATTTTCGTCTAGTTTAGCAAGTTTGTTACATTAGAGATAATACTCTTTGGTCTCATCGAGGACCATGGTAAAATCAGCCTATGTACTGTCCAAAATGTTTGAATAATAGCCTTAGAATGAATGCCAAAGGGGTCGTTGATATTATTATCAATGGTAAGAAAAGGGATTCAGGTCGCTTTATTTATTATATGGCAGAATCTGAGCGCCTCGCTATGTTGGCCGACTTTGAGACGAAGTGTGAAGAATTCTTTCAATGGTATTCCAATTTTCAAAACAAAGAGCCTATTAGCCGTCTTGAACTGACCACTTCTGATGTGAAATGTGAGAATGGCTGTCGCTTTTCTGCTTCTGAGAAATTCTCTGCAATCAATACTATTATCGATGCCTCAACAATAAAATCTATCATCGATAAAGTTGGTCCCAAATATAATTTAACTGTTGAGCTAAAGCTCTAACCTAACTCTGAGATAACGTTGAACTCAAAAGCTAATGAGCGAGTTGAAAAACAAAAGAAAGCGATCAAGGTCACATTAATAGGTTCAGCTGTTGATACCTTGTTAGGACTATCAAAGATTGCGATCGGCTACCTCTTCAACTCCCATGCTCTTATTGTCGATGGGATCCACAGTTTTTCTGATCTCTTTACCGATGGCATTGTTCTCTATTTGGGAAAGCTCTCTCATGAAGCTCCGGATAAGAATCATCCCTATGGCCATGAGAAATTTGAAACGATCGGCTCAGCGGCCCTAGGCTCCTTGCTCATTGCTACTGGTGGGGCACTGATTTACAACACCGCTCAAAATATTATTTCAGGAAAAAATATTCAAGAAGCAGGCTGGCCCACACTTATCGTTGCCCTTATTTCGGTCATTTCAAAAGAAATTATTTTTCAGTACTCTTACAAAGTTGGAGAGGAGCTTAAGAGCAAGCTTTTGATGGCCAATGCTTGGCACTCAAGAACAGATGCATTTTCCTCAATTGTAGTTCTCGTCGGTCTTATTCTCGGACTATTTGGTTACCACTACTTTGACGAAGTGGCCGCTCTCATTGTCTCTCTAATGATTGCTAAAATAGGCTGGGACTTTGTAAAAGAGAGCC
>JBFHGF010000107.1:0-9051 GCA_041583335.1 Bacteriovoracaceae bacterium | reverse complement strand
TGCCAATAGTGCTACGGCATTATCTCTCTATTCCAGTACGGATGGGCCTAAAGTTGGGTTCAATAATTTAACACCAGATTCAATTCTTCACCCTGTAGGAGTAAACCCAGTTCTTCATCTGCAAAATATCACTGATGGTTCAAATGGCGCAGGTGGGGTTCTACGTTTTGGACACCAGCAAGATTCAAGTAATACTCCTATTGGTGAAATTAGGGCCGAGCTGGAAAATGGTAGTGCCGCCAATCGTGCCGGTCATTTGAGCTTTTGGACAAGTACTACCGGCACCCTCTCTGAGAAAATGCGCTTAAATGAGAATGGTTTTCTAGGACTTGGCACAGACACTCCGACATCAAATTTACATTTACGAAGGGCCGGTGTTACATCGACTTACCCTCTTGTTCGATTCAATGATATTTCGGCCGCCAACAATTTTAGTGATGTGAATATTGAGGCCTATCGTCCGGGGCTCGTCTTGAAAGACTTAAGTGTTAATGCGGATGACTTTCGCTTAGGTTTAGATGAGGGAAAACTTTATTTTACTTTTGATCTAGGCGATCTTGAAACGAAAGATGGCATTTCAAACTATAGTGACTCCCAAGTGATGACCTTACTATCAACAGGAAATCTTGGGATCGGATCAACGAACCCTCGCAATGCACTCGATGTTCGAGGGCTTGTTCATATAGAAGGAAATAATAATGCTGATCGCTACAATACGGTTTCTACTATTGATTTAGCGATAGATGATAATGACTCAGGGATAAATGTTCCCGCAGATGGAGTGCTCACCCTTTGGACCAATAACTCTGAGAAAGTTAGAGTTCTGTCCAATGGAAACGTGGGGATAAATACGACGACTGCTGCTTATAAGCTCGATGTAAATGGAACCATTCGCGGGGTGGGGATTACAGATTCATCCGATCGCAGGCTTAAAGAAGAAATCACTCCTCTTACTCATGAATTAGATAAACTCTTAAAACTTAGAGGAGTGAGTTATTATTGGAAGGATCGCGAGACCCACTCTGACCGGCTTCAGATTGGGGTTATTGCCCAAGAAATCGAAGAGGTCTATCCCGAATTAGTCTCCACCGATGAGCAAGGGTGGAAGTCGGTGAATTACTCCCATTTTATTGCCCCTCTGATTGAAGGGGTAAAAGAACTTTACTATAAAATAATGGGTCACGATGAGATCATTCAAAAGCAGTCTCGAGAGATTGCTTCGCTTAAAGAAGATAAAGATCAGATGCAAGCAGAGCTTGATGAAGTGAGACTAAAGAATAAAAAGCTTGAAGAGTATCTGTGCAGAAAAGATCCCGATGCAGGGTTCTGTCCCTAGTTGATTCTAATGACTCTCGCAGTATTGAGTGCGACCTTCATCACGAAAGCTGATAATACGTTTTTGGCGAAAGCTAACGGTGAAGCTTCCACTGGCAAAGCACTCATTAAAATGATTGATGTCGTACTTACAGTTTGCACTTTGAACACGGCCCCAATAGGCATAGTCAAGAAATGAGGCCATCCATGATTGCACTTTTGAGTTGATATCGGTGGCGCTGGTAAATTGGTAGAGAGAGGCTGAAAAGAAAGTTCTCTTTTGCACAATATCGTCACATTGAATCCAAGGTTCAACGGGAAGTGTGTCTTGAAATGTAATCTCAGAGGTTTGTTTGAGGTATTCTACAAACTTCTTCTCCGAGGGAGTGACGGGTAAAGGAGTGATTCCTTCCCCAAAAGTTTGGCCCATCAAGAGAAGGGCAGTAAATGCGATCAATAACCTGTTGTTCATGGGCGTAATTTAACGCCTACATGACACCCTGTCAAAGCACCTAGTTTATTGGAATTATTGAAAACTAATGCTTTTACGCTGCTGATAACACTCTGGGCCAATATGGGTTTTCTCTTTGGTGGAAGGAGAAAAGCAGGAGAGCATCCATTGACGCTTTACATCTTTCGTCTTCACTCCTTTTTCATCGATAGAAGAGATGACTGACTCTTTATTCATTTTCTTCACTTTGAGAAAAACAATATTCTGATCATTGTCTACATGGGTTTTTCCATTGTAGCGACCAAGTCCATTTTCAATATTATTCCAGCGCTCAATAATATCATCGGGAGACATATTTTGAGCTTCGTAGGCCTTAAAGAGAGTAAAGCCTTCAGAGGAATTCTTATTATAGAGAACTTCAACTCCCTGCACTGAGGGGGATAGGGTAAGGGTTGGATTATAGGAAATAAGCGCAGACATTCTAAAATTTTTGGATTCGGCCCTTTGCCCACGATTATCGATAGGAAAGGAGATGGCTTTATTCTGGTCCTTAAATTGTACTAGAATCTTATTTGCGGACTTTGTAATTCTAAGGTCCTTAAGGGCCGGTGGATAGAATTCGGGATCAATCTTTTGAAAGTCGAGCCACTGTTTAAGGTTACCGGTATAAGAGAGGTTCACTTCCAAAATATTTTCTTTTACAAAGTGCATATATCCATTAAATTTTTGCTCAGAACTTGAATGGTCAATGAAACAGTAGACACCTTCAGGTGTCGGACCACAGTGTGACGATATTATGGAGTCACTATAGAGCACTTCCCAGCGAGAAGTGTACCAAGGTCTCCCCATTTTATCTGTCCAATAAAAACTTTCAACGGGTTCGCCATGATCTTCAATGGGAATTCTCTGCCCGGCCATATAGCGGTTTGCTCCGGAGGCCTTTAGAGCACGATTAAGCAGAGTGCGGGGACGTTTGATGAGGGACATGGGGTCTTCACCGGCCGTAGGAAGAAAGAGGATAATATTCTCAAAAACATTTCCTTTGGCGTGGTAGAGGATATTATCTTGAGAGACAACAATCTTCTTTAGTCCAATGGGGTTAATTTTCCAATCAACTAAGGCCTGGTCTTTATCGACGACTGAAAGTCGTGAATAAAGGGGCTGATAGAGAAGAGAGTCGCGATAGCGAGGGTTATTGGGAAAGATAAGGGGCCGGAATTTTTCTTTAAAGTCACTAATGAGTTTTCCATAGAATTGATCTTTTTCAGGTACAGTCACATCCCTTAAGGGCAGGAGTTCTGAAGGCAAGGCCGTATGGAATTTCCAATCCTTGACGAGAACTTGCATACCGTCTTGAACTTTCATTTTCCGTGAAAGAAAAATGGCCCTCTTATAAGAAGCCTTTTCAATTTGGGCCACGGGTAGCGCGAAGTTAAGGTTCTCTGAGTTGTTCTTCATCACCACAATCCCAACGACTTCACCTTTGTGATTGACGAGAGGCCCTCCCGAATTTCCAGGAGAGGCAGGGGAGCTAAAGCGTATATAATCCCACTCACCCGATACGGGCTCAGGTGTGAAAGTGGAGACTTGTCCTCCACGAGTTGAAATCCCTTCTCCTCCGGCATTACCTACGGCATAGACCATATCTCCAATCTCTACTCGAGGCTGTAATTTCAGCGTAGTGATATGTTTGGGATAAGATTTAAGCTCGAACTCTATGACATCACGATAGGTGGAGTAGCGATAGATCTTTCCTATATCGTAGACTTCACCATCACTAGTTCTAATTTTAAAATCTTTGTAGGTACTGTAATCATCGGCGGGAATGACATGGGCCGCTGAGATGAGTCGGGTGGGAGAAATAAAGAAGGCAGTACCGATGGCGTAGAACTTGTCATTGCGTTGTTTGAAATCGAGTTGATCAAAGGGCAGTGGCCTTTGATAGACGATCCCTTTATCTTCTTGTTTGGGGATGACCACCTCAACGATTCCTGGATAGATCTTCTTGATGACTTTCTTGCGCAAAAAGAATCCATCTTCTTGTTGGCAAGAAGTGAGTGAGAAAAGTAGGGGACCTAAGAAAAGTAAGAGGGAAACTTTCTTGAGTGGTTTGTTTAAATGAATCATAATCGAGTCTTTTCGTTACTTTGATTGCCTTAATCTTATTTAAGGTGAAATTCAATATGCAAACGATGTAATTTGCCTTGTCGAAGAGCGTCACTATGCGCCTTCATCTCCTTTTCTAGTGTATCCCAGATCAGTGGATAAATCTTTCTTTCTTCTTGGACATCTGGACTCGATATAAGATTTAACCAAGAGTTTACAAGTACCTTGAAGTCTTCAGTGAAGTCCTGAGTTCTCACTTGATAGCCTCTTAGTTGTAGCTCTTCCACAGGCATCTTAAAGTTGTGAACCCAGTAGAGAGATTGAGGCCTTTGCTTTAAAAGGGATTGTATCTTCTGTAAAGGGTTAGGAAAGTGGTAAAAGGCATCATTAACAAGAAGATGAGGAAAGTTCTTTAGATCAGGAGTTAAGTTGAGGTGAGCGGCTTCAAATTCATATTGAGGAAAAGATTCTCTATTATAGAGGAGGGCGTATTGAGAAAAATCCACGCCTTTCATATTCACTTTCTCTGGCAATAGAGGTGCAAGAAAACTGAGACCACAGCCGTAGTCAAGAAGCGTGCGATCAAGAGAAGAGAGGTAGCTGGTTAGGGACGCTATCTCCTTAGACGAGAGTAAATTGTAGCAGGGAAGTTGATGGCCTTGAATTTCTTGTGAGAACTTTGGGTAAGAACTCTTGAGCAATTCCCCATAGAAAGAATCAAAAGCTTGGGCCTGAATATCAGTCCCAAGAAAATGCTTTTGCAGTAACTGATTAAATATTTTCTGAATCGCGTTCTTTAACACTCAATCTTTTTAGTCTTGGATGAACTTGTAGTAAAGAGAGTTATTAAAAGAATACTCACTACTATCGATGAACACAGAACTAGCGGTTCTTAGATTATATAAAAAGGGAAGGGAAGTTTGGCCGTACAAATTACACGCCAGAAGTAAATCTGGCGCTGATTTCTACATTATAGAAAGTAGGGCGTCTTATTGTTCTTTTGCTTTTGATCTTTCGATCAAAGAATCCACGGCCTCAAGATGTCTAAACTTCGCATCATCGTCTTGGAGTAGACGAGAGTAGAGGTGATAACCCAACATCAAAGAGTAGAATTCAAAAGCAAAGGCATCACAGTCAAGATTACGGTCAAATTGACCTTCATCTACTGCAATTTGAGCTGCCTTTTGAAATGAGTTCAACATCGTTTTCTGGTGCTCGGTAAGATGGTCTCTTACTGGTCCCGGACGATCGTCATATTCGAAAGCTGCAGCAACAAGAGGACAACCTCCTGTAAAGTAGCGGCTTGACCAACGATGCCACGTCTCTACGATAGCAAGAATTCTTGGAATTCCTCTATCTTTAGAAATGGCCGGGATAAAAACGTGTTCCGTAAAATTATCAGCTGCATAGTCGATGACCATCATCTGCAATTTCTCTTTGGAGTTGAAGTGTCCAAAGAGTCCGGACTTACTCATTCCCACACGTTTTGCTAGTTCCCCAATGCTTAGAGATTCAAAACCAAGTTTTGAAGCAAAATCTAGTGCGGCCCTTAAAATAGTTTCTCTTGTTTCTTTTCCTTTTGACATAAGTCATTATTAACTCTGTTCTACTGGAATGTCTTGCTGAAAAAATCTTTGGCATCAATTTTTCCGAACGGTCGTGCTTTGATTCTGAATGCTTTGACTACTTAGACCTGCCGCCGTAAAGTGTGCTCAAAATTTCAGAAATATAGGGTACTTAGACTGCTATGATAAAGAATGAACTCCTTCTCAAGACCATTCAAGATTGGGCCGAAATTCCTCCTGAACAATGGAGGGAATTGTTACCTCAACTCTTAGAGCGAAAGATCTCTAAAGGTGAGTACTTTTTGAAGGCCGGAGAACAGGCCACAAAAATTGGTTTTCTTATCACGGGTTATTGCCGACAGTTTTACACGGATAAGGATGATCATGAATTCAATCACTCCTTTGTATTTGAAAATGAATTGATGGGGGGCTATCCCTCACTTCTGCGAAAAAATCCTTCGACTTATTCCATTCAGGCCATGGAAGATTGTGACTATCTTGAAATAAAGTGGGAGGAGTTTGAAACTTTTTTTACTAAGCATATCTGTTGGGAACGTTTGGTGCGAAAAGTTGCAGAGAAAAACTATCTGCAAAAAATTCAAAGGGAATCGGCCTTTCTTTTGAAGGATGCTCGCGAACGCTATCTTGAAGTTTGTGAATATGAACCTGAAGTAATTAAAAGGGTTCCCCAATACCACTTGGCCAGCTACCTTGGCATCACGGCCTCGGCCCTTAATCGAATTATTAAAAAAATAGAAAAAGAAAAAGCAGAGACCTCATTATGAAATTAATCTTACTCGCCCTCCTAAGTTTCTGCGTTGAAGCATCTTCTCTAAGCTTGATTGGTCCTTGTCATGAAGGGCCCGCTTTTGAGCAGGGCCTTAAAATTCAAAGTGGAGAAAGTGTTGGAGCCTATACCGTGCGATTTCTTGAGCACTTTGGCATAGACTATATAGGAAGTGAAAGGGGAATGAACTCTATTCTCAACACGCCTACGGGAATGGATGCCATGGAGATCATCAGCGATCGTGAGATGAATGCCTATGGTTGGTGTTATTCTGTGAATGGATTTTCCCCTGAAGTGTATCCCGATGAATTTGAAATGAAGGAAGGGGATGTGGTGAAGTGGTGGTTTGGATATGCCCACTATTATGAAGGCCAGTGGCTAACCCAATGCTCTCCTTCTTTTGAACGTAAACCAAAATTTCTATGTGAATAAAAAAAGGCCACTCTTATGAGTGGCCTTTTTTATTTCTAAATCGATTAGAGCTGAGAGATAAACTGGGCGAGTAATTGAACCGCTTGACCCGAACCTCCAGCACCGCGATAGGCACCTGTTGGCCCATTGTTCCAAGCAAAGATATCTAAGTGGGCCCATGGGGTTTCTCCTACAAATTCTTTGAGGAACATGGCCGCACTAATGGCGCCACCAAATCCTGAGGCACTATTGACCATATCAGCAAATGAGCTCTTAAGCGCTTGTCTTCCGGAAGGCATAAGAGGCATGCGCCAAACGAGGTCTCCGGCCACTTGTGAGCAGCTTTGCATAATGAAGGCGAGATCGTCGTTATTGGTAAAGAGTCCGGCAATATCACAACCGAGCCCAACTTTGATCGCTCCAGTTAGTGTAGAGACATCAATCACGCACTGGGGCTTGGCCTCTGTGGCGACACAGAGGGCATCGGCCATAACCAAACGTCCTTCGGCATCGGTATTATCGATTTCAATTGTCTTACCGTTGCGGGCAGTGAGGATGTCACTAGGGCGAAAGGAATCTGATCCCACTGAATTTTCGGCCAGGGATAAGTAGATGTCACAAGGTTGAGTGCTTTTAGTGGCCGAAAGCCAGTAGGCGAGACCTACGAGAGCGGCGGAACCACCCATGTCTTTTTTCATCAGACGCATGGCCGGTCCAGGTTTCAAGTTAAGGCCACCTGTATCAAAAGTTACCCCTTTTCCGACAAAGGCAACAGGCTCCTTGGCCTCCATCTCTTGGGCCTTGCTCAGTTTGGGACGGTACTGGATATGAACCATTCTTGGTTGCTGCACGGAACCGCGGCCCACGGCCAAGATACAATTCATATTTTCCTTTTCAAGTTTTTTCTCATCCCAGATATGGACCGTCATCCCATATTTTTTAGCAAAGAGCTTTTCGACGGCATTGGCGTAGTCATCGGGACGTTTTTCTGAAGGGGGAACATCAACGAGGTAGCGGGCCAGGTTAACCGAGTGGCCAATGGCCTTGGCATTATCAAGGACATCTCTCAAAGCTTCTTTGGGGAGCTGTCCGCTATAGCTGGCCGAGAGCTTCATAACCTGAGGTTGTGTATTGAAGCTATAGTGGGCCATTTCGATTCCAAGAAGTGAGCCCAAGAGCTCATCGTAGTCGAGGTCTTGAGCGTGAATATGGAGGCTTTCAATTCCATGGGCCTCAAGTTTTAAGTAGGCGGCTCCCACAAGGTTACGAGTTGAAGCATAAGGGCTCTCATCAATTAAACCTTCATGATCAAAGTTTTCGAGATCCTCAACTACGGGAATAACAATGGCCATTGGCCCTGTCTTGGCCTCAACCACCATCGAAAAGCCACCTTCACTCTTTATTTTCTTTAACTGATAAGCGTGGAGGGATGATTTGATTTCTTTTTTTAGGGTGTTCACTGATTTTTGAGCACAAATGATAAGGGAACCCTGGGCCGGTCCTGTTTTACATTTCTTTGTATTTTTAATTTCCTCAAGACCTTTAAGGTAGAGGGGAAGGGATAAGTTTAAACTACTCTTTGATGAGCTTGTTGCTGCGGTCTTTCGTGTCTTGGCCATAACCATCCTTTAATTTTCTGAGAATTAAGATGGTTACATTATAGCGATTAAGTACGTCTTTTAAAGCTCTAGATAATGGACTAGGCAGAGACTGCTGACTTATCTGACTCTGAGCACAGAATTTCCATCTGGGGATGCATTTCACGAGTTACTTGAATAAATTCCTCTCTTTCAGCTTCTGTATCAAAACTAAATTCGGCAGTGTATTCTTCAAATTTGATGGCAACATTGTAACTCATGACAGGACCCTTTTTTTGGTATGTTTGATTCTATTATCGGTCACTGGCAAAAAATATTAAAGGCTGCAAAGCTTGCTTTTTAAATAGTGCAATTTATGGAAGAATTTTCTGAATGAGATTTCTTAGAATCATCCTTTTGTTATTTACGTTGTGGCCAGACTTGTCCCAATCCCAAACTTGGGAGCAGATCCTCTCCCAAGATGGAATTGATTTATTTAGAGCGCAAAAAGTAGAGTCGGGGATTATTCCTTTTAAGGCCATCGCCCTTGTAGATGGGAGTCTTGATGATTACCTTAAACTCCTTCTCGATAGCAGAGGCAGAGTGGAGTGGGCTCCTAGGCTAGATAAGATTGTCATCCACGAGGTGTTGGGTCCTAATCATCTTATTTATTCCGAATTTTATCGCACACCATGGCCAGCAACGGATCGCCAATTCCTACTCGAGGGGAGAGTTATTTTCAAAGGACCTGGTCACGTTATTCTTCAAGGAAAGAATTCAAGCCGCACAGAATTTCAAAGTCCTGATCACATCCTCTGTGATGTGAGGTTTCTCAACTTT
>JBFHGF010000106.1:0-9086 GCA_041583335.1 Bacteriovoracaceae bacterium | reverse complement strand
TAAAACAAAAATTGGATCATTGGGAACAATTTTATAATTTCTCTAGACCGCATGGGTCTCACTCTGGTAAGACCCCGTACGAAGTTTTAAAAGAGAGACTAAGTTGATCACTCTTTGTCAGGTGAGGTTTCGGGTAGCACACTTACAATAGGGGAGGCGGTCATTACTGATCCCCCTCCCTTTGTAATAGGTATTACGAACTTCTTGCCGTTGACTGGACGTTTAGTCCCGAACTACGCCATTCTGAAGGATTGGCCTTGTATTGGTAGATATTTTTATATCCGGCCCTTTCAAGCTCGTTGGCCAGTCTATCAAGCTGTGTCGCTAATGTACTTTGACCACAGAGAACAATTTCCTCATTTTTTTGCGCGAATTTATGTTGAACGGTATCAACAAAGGCTTTGTCATTGTGAGGGATATTAATCGCTCCCTTAATATGACCTTTTCTAAATGTCGATTGAGCCGCAACATCAATAGGCGTCGCATGAGATCTCTCCATTAGTTCTTTCATCTTCTTTCCATCAATTGATTTCATAAAAATCTCCTTATTGAATATTAAAATCGTTAAAGTGAAGATACCTCAGTTCGGAAAGAGGGATGAATGATGGTTATCAATGCCATTGTTGATTGATTCTTCGTATAGAAATGCTCTGTTCGTTCTTTTAATATTTAATTTTGACTATAATCATCCATGATTTTGAGCATGCTCATTTCAACGAATGTCTAAAAGTTTTAGTCTATTTAGGAATCGAAACTTGTTCTTCTCTAGCTGTGTGTAATGACCTCACAAGGGAAGATCCAGGGTTACTTTAGAATGTTAAAGGTTCTCCAGCTCTTTAACTAACGGTTAATTTTGTTCACTTATTCATTTGCTCAAAGGGAATAACGAAACAAAAGGCCATATGTTCTCAAGTAATGTGCATTGAAGAGATTTATAGACCGTGTCCTTTAAGGAGGGGCTGAGTTTAAAGAGAAACAAAAGTTATAATGATGAATGTGTGGTGACGTTTATGTGCTATGAGCTTTTGGGAGTATCTTAAATTCAAAAACCACCTTACGGTCGATCTCTAACATTCACTTCCTGCTCGTTCGAAAAGGTGATGGGAGCACTTACTCTTATGTAAATAGCTTCCATCATCTTCTAAATGACTAACAATATTGATCATCCTGCAAATGATCTTCTTAATATAAAATTTGAACAGGGTTAGATGGATTTTACCCAACGGTATGCTAGCTTGGAGGGAGGCTCAAAGCTAAAGGGAGCAGGGATAATATACCTGTGGAAGAAAGATGGTGTTAGGAGTTTTGTCGTAGCTCTTATCTCGATGGCCCACCTTATATCCAAATTCATCTTAAATTTTAAAGGAGATGCTCCTAATCCGAATGGACTGGTGCATCTCCTTTAAGTTGCTCAAACTGTCCTACTATAATGGGGATATAAAAATAGACTTTACTTGTTCATTTCTTTGTATCTTTTAGTAATCTTTACCCTGATTTTAGTTACTTATGTTCTATAACGTGAAGCAAGTTTTGCATTTTCTGACGTATGAATCGCTAACTGCCACGTTATAAATGTCCCAAGTGTTTCAATAAGCGCCATCTTGTGCGTGATGGTTTCTATTTTAGAAAGGATGATTCGCGTAAAACCCAACGCTTCAAATGTAAGAATGGTTCTATTAAATTCTCTTCAGCAACCTTTTGCCCGGCCTTTAATCAAAAGAAAAGAAGGGTCAATCATGAACTTCTGATCCTCTTTGCTTCAGAGGAATAAGCAAGAGAGGATCTGCCATCATTAAAAAGCTTAGTCGTACGACAATTGACCGCAAGTTTGAATACCACAAAGAAATTAAATCAACTTCAGAACCATTTGGATATCTATTGTTATGCTTTCAATACGGAATTGATTTGTGCCAAGTAAGAATACTCTTTAATAAAAATTTAAAAGCTTGAGGCAACTGGAGTTGAGAGATTGATGTCTGATTTAGGTTATATTTTGTCCCCACTATTGTAGGGCAGTTTATAAAGATAGATGGTGGGAGACATTTACGTTTTAGTAAAGCTCCCGCCACCTTTCCTGATTGACCGGACATTCGGTTTTCCCGAGTACGGCCATAAGACGGGCCTAAGTATTAGGTCATTCCCTAAAGTCCATTTAGCTTAAGTGTCTCCACGCATTCACTAACACGACTTTCAGTTGGGCCTAAACTCTATTCTTCTTTTTCAAGGAAGAACACGGCATATACTTCATTCGAATCCGCCCCAGAGGTCCTCACGTAAAGAAAGGTTATGTTGTCCTTTCTTATTTCTGCTTGGCGACCTCATCAGCCCCTCTTGTACACTTAAGACTTCAAGTTTCACTATTTCTTTTCCTAAACGGACAAATAGCTTTTCTTCAAATCCTTAGTTAGGGAGTTGGAGACCTCCTTAACATCTACAAGCGGTTCCGAGCTTTCACTGCCTTCCCTTCATAACATGTCATCCTTACACCCTTGTGAGAATTCCTGAGTGACAAAGCCTTATGTATTCACTCACGGTCTTGGCCTTCGTCCTGTTCGCAAGGGACTCGGCATTCTCCTAGGCCATATGCCTAGTAAGGTTAGAAGGTTCGCTTTCGCTACAACCTGTCATTTCATTACTACCAGCTTAAACTAAAAAGATCACTCTCTCTAATTTTGATAGCAATTTCGGTGGGCTTAAGGCGTTTCCACCGTTGGGACTTTTCACCCAAGAGAAGAGCAGCTAGCTTCGCTGCCTTCGAACAATTATTATCTTAAACCTATTTGAGCTTTAGCCGTTAGGATCAAGCTCAGTGTTTCGTTTGATTGTTCTCACTTATTGAGGACAACTTTATCAAAGTCGTGAATTAATCATGCGATAGTAGTCTGTTAGAGAACTCGGCTTAAACTCCCTTTGCTTTTGAATTTCTTGAGCGGATTTTTCTTTACAGGCGAGGAGTTGTAGCGCTCCTTTAATTAGGTCTCTGCGAGCAATGACTCCTACTGCTCTTTGTCCGTCTAGTACCGTTGCGTGACTAAAGCTATATCTCCTAAAGATACTTTCCGCATCAAAGAGGTTTAAATTCACATCCATTGAGACAGGATTTTTATTAATGATTTGATCAAGCGTAGTTTCGTAGAAAAAACGCGAATAAGAATCTAGGGTGAGCTCTTCCATCACTTCTTTTTCTGAAATAATTCCAAAAAGATTTCCGGTCTTCCTGTCAATAACAGGGATGAAGCCAACCTTTTCTTTAACCATTGTCTCTGCAGCATTAACAAGATAGCAGTCTTGAAAAAGAATGATTGGATTTGATGTCATTAAATCTTTAACGAGTGGGATATTTGGGCTCATACTGACTCCTCGGTTTCTCTTTCAACCATAGTAAAAGAGGTTTGTTATTTTTTTCTCTAAGCAGGGTCAGTTATTTAGTTAATTGTTTTTGGTTTTTATCATTTGAGGAGAGTTTACTTTGAAAGAGAACGGGCGCTGGCCTAAACTCGGTTCTACCTAATTGGTCGTGTACGTTTTTATCCAACAAGTAAAAATATGCAACTGGCATATTTTTTTGGGCCAGTCTGTATGGCAATTGCCATACATAAGGTCGCATGAGTAAGTTTTGTAGTTTTTAATGTTTGGATTTTTTACGTAATTGTGGAGCGGGCAACCCGATTCGAACGGGCGACCTTCTGCATGGCAAGCAGACGCTCTACCAACTGAGCTATACCCGCATTACGAAGATTTTTTGGTGAATGGATAATAGTCCCCATAGTCTGTTATTGTCAATCCTAAAAATAAAGGTTATGCTCGGCGTCGCACAAAACACACAACAGGGGTCTATGAAACTTAAGTTTCTCGTCTATATTCTTATTTTTTCCTCCATGGCCCATGCCAGTATATGTGAGCGAAATATAAAAGTAGTCTCCGCTTTAGAAAAACAAGTGGGAAAAGCTTGTGATAAAATTAGGGTCCAAGACTTAAGCAAAATTAATATGCTGAGTTTGCAAGAGTTGGAGTTAGAAGAACTCTCAAAAGCCGACTTTATAGGGCTTACTCAGTTAGAAAGGCTCTTCTTGGGACGAAACAAGTTGACTGAATTCCCGACGGAGGCCCTATCAACTTTGCCTTCTCTTAAGCATTTAACTATCTATGAAAATCAGATTTCTACTTTGTCGATGAAATCATTTAAGCAACTTCATAAGTTAAAAACAATTGATTTGAGTGCGAATAAAATATGTTCTCTTGGGTCTGATACTTTTTCAAAACTCACTGAACTCTATTATCTCGATCTTTCACAAAACTGTTTAGAGAATATTAAGAGAGGGACCTTTAATAATCTTGTTAATTTGGAATTTTTAGTCCTTAGTGGGAATGAAATCATCTTTATTGAAAGTGACTCCTTTGCGGGATTAAAGTCACTTAAAAATTTGGAACTTACTTCCAATCAAATGAGGTATATCACAACAGGCCTCTTTGATGGACTTACTAATCTTGAAGAGCTTGCTTTGAGTTTGAATAATATTGTTTGGCTGTCTGGGCAACTCTTCAAAGATAATGTGAAGCTGAGAAGGCTCTACCTTGGTGGTAATCCGTTACGGAACCTCCCCGAGACGATTTTGACGCCGTTAGTACACCTTGAAAATTTATACTTGAACTATACGAAACTTAGTTATTTGGGAACGAAGTTTTTCTCTGGTCTAGATAACTTGCGAATGGTTCTTTTGAATAATAATCAATTTGAGTCGATACCGGCCGAAGTTTTTAAAGGTGCCAATATCTCAGATAAGTTTACTGTTTTTTTATCTTCAAATCCGTTGACTGAGTTTTCAAGAAGGCAACTGCTGAAAGAACTTGGGGATCGTGTTCATGTTGGTGATAAAAATTTAAGCGCATTCTAACTAATTTTTTTATTCAGGACCTTCACTCCATAGTCCATCTTTATCGAGCCATTTTTCTCCTGCTTCATAATCATGAGAATTAAAGGCCAAGGCCTTACCCTTTCCTGAGGGCAGCTCAACAACATAATGAGGCAGCAGAAAGCCACTTACTTGCCTTTTCACTTGATGATAAATTCTTCTTCCCTCCTGGAGGGAGAGCTGAAAATGAGTAGCCCCCTTTACTGGATCGGGATGGTGAAGGTAGTAGGGTGTAACTCCATTAAAAACGAGCATCTTAAAGAGATGGGCCAAGTCCTCGGGCTCATCGTTAACACCCTTTAAGAGTACACTTTGAGATAAGAGATGAATGGGTAAATTTCTTAGCTTTTGCAGTTTCTTGATGAAAAGAGTGCTCCACTCAGAGGTATGGTTGGTGTGAATGACTAAGCTTAAGAGGTCAAATTTGTACGCAAATTCTTCAAGTAGCTTCATTAAAGAGTCATCAAGTCTCTCAGGCAAAATAACTGGAGTTCGAGAGTGGAAGCGAACCATTCTTACTGTAGGAATTTGAGTGAGGAGTTCGAGATAGTTTTTCAATTTACTATCGGAAAGGATTAAAGGGTCTCCACCAGTGAAAATCACTTCTTCAACCTGAGGATTATTGACGAGGTACCGTTGGAGGGCGCTTTGTTTGGCCTTGAATATTTCATCTTGTTGATGGAGCTCATTCTTTCGAAAGCAATAGCGGCATTGAATGGGGCAAATCTCTGTTGGAGAGAAGAGGATGCGATTAGGGTAGCGGTGGATAATACCATGACCTTTTGAATAGAGATGGTCGGCAATAGGGTCTTCAAGACCTTGACCATCACTTTCTTTGTCATCTGGAATAAACTGCTGCCAAAGAGGTGAGCCGTAGCCTGCGTCTTTAATCCTACGTGCAAAGGGACGAGGGATAAAAATAGAGTAGGACGTAGTAGGGAGTTGAACTCCTAGGAATTTCTCAAGTTCATGAGTGCAGGTAAACGCCTCTCTCATGATTTGACCCCAATGGCCTGGATGGGCCCTTTGATCGGAGGGATCGCTAGCTAACATGACCGCTTTGGGATTCTTTTTCGTAGTGGTACTTTGCCCAAGCAGCACAACCACGAATAAGGAGTGCCCCATAGATGGACATTCCAGCGAAGTGGGCCAGTACGATGGCCGTACTCTCTTGACCTGTTTCAGTAAGTGCATAGTGCATCCACTTCAAAAGAATGAGGTGAAGGACTAAGATAATGAATTGCTGGAGTCTGTAAAACCAGTTGTACTTGTTGATGAAATTCATAATTTCTTTACTTTATTATTATCTGAGGTTTCTTTTATTTCGTTGAGCGCTTTATAGCGATCAGCGATTTCTTCAGCATTAAGTTCCTTAACATCCTGTATTTTTAACAGGCTGAAGCTCTTATATAGATTGCTCAAAAGGCATAGTCCATACAAAATATTGCCTTCCGGCATAGGCAAAAGGGCAACGGGCTTAATGGGCCTGTATTTTCCCTTATGGCTGCCTCCTTTGTATTTGATATCGATCAGAGTTTGGGTCTCGACTTTCTTTTTCAGAATGTTGAGTTTCTCTGGCAGGGGCGGGAATTTATTCTTTTTAAAGTCACTGAGCTTGAACATATAAGATTCTTTAAGAACCTTCTTGGCCTTATCTCCAGCAAGGGCCTTATTAAAGAGCAGAAGCGAAGCTAGAGCATCATCCTCTGCGCGGTGGTGATTCTCTAAAGGGAGGCCCAACTCTTTGGCCACGGTACCAAGTTTATGATTCGGCATCTCTGGAAATGCTGTGCGTGATGCTTTCACTGTGCAATAAAAATCATTTTGAGTGAGCTCAAAGTTGAGTTGGTGAGCGGCGAAGACAATGAAGCCTGCATCAAATTTGGCATTGTGAGCTATAAGGGGCAAGTCTCCAATAAATTCCTTGAACTGGGGAAGGAAGTTAGACAAAAAGGGTTTGCCTTGAACATCTTCGTCACGGATACCATGAATATCTGTTGTAAATGCAGGAATGGGAATTTTGGGATTGATCAAAGAATCGAGCACACTAACTTCATCTTTAGTCACTTTAATAGCGGCTAGTTCGATGATGCGATCGATGAGGGGAGAGAGGCCAGTTGTTTCCAAATCTAAGGCCACCAGTCCATTAGGGAATATTTCCAATAAAGGAGCGAATTCTCGCTTGTCAATCATGAATAATGTCAACTAGTTACTGTTTTGCGTTATTATGGTGTTTCGTTGACATTAGGTCAGTCGAAATCTAAAACCAATTAATTATAAAAGATGTATTAACTTAAAAATTTAAGGGACACAAATCCTATGAAAACTTTTGATGTAATTGTTATCGGTTCTGGTCCTGGTGGATATATTGCGGCCATCAGATCAAGCCAACTTGGTCTTAAAACTGCAATTGTTGAGTACGATAAAATGGGTGGGGTATGCCTCAACCGTGGATGTATTCCTACGAAGGCCGTTCTTAAGTCGGCACACTCTGTTCATGAGATTGCTGACTTCAAAGATCTTGGAATCAATGTTGACCTCAAAAGTTTAGATGGTGGACAGGCCGTTAAACGCGCGAAAGGAATCTCAGATAAGATTTCAAAAGGCGTTGAATACTTAATGAAGAAAAATAAGATTGAAGTTTTCAAGGGGAAAGGTTCTCTTAAAACGAAAACGACTGTTGAAGTTAAATTAGACAAAGGTCACACAGACACTATTGAAGGGAAGAAAATTATCCTGGCAACTGGTGCTCACTATAAATCATTTCCTGGCCTTGAGCATGATGGAGATCGTCTTATTGGTGCCTGGGAAGCGATTAAAATGGAAGAGCTTCCTAAGAGCATTGGAATTATCGGTGCGGGAGCGATTGGTGTTGAGTTCGCATATTTTTGGAATGCCTTTGGTGTAGATGTTCATATCTTTGAACTTCAAAAGCACTTGCTTCCCATTGAAGATGAAGACTCTTCAAAAGAAGTAGAAAAGGCTTATAAGAAATATGGTGTTAAGCTCTCTCTAGGAATTGAGAAAGTCACTGCTAAGAATAATGGTAAAGATGTAACGATTACTGCTGTTGAAGGTGGAAAGCCTGTTGAATATAAATTTGATAAGGCCCTTATCGCTGTTGGTATGACAGGTAATGTAGATGGAATTGGTCTTGAGAAAGTAGGGGTAAAAACAGATCGTGGATTTGTTGCGGTAAATGATATGTACCAAACATCTGTTGATACGATTTATGCGATTGGTGACCTTGCTGGACCTCCACTTCTTGCTCACGCCGCTTCTCACGAAGGCGTGATTGCAGCAGAACACATTGCCGGTCAGCATCCTCACAAACTTGATAAAATGAATATTGCGGGATGTACTTACTGTCAGCCTCAAGTGGCTTCCGTTGGTTACACGGAACGTGCTCTTAAGGCCGAAGGGATTAAGTACTCTGTTGGAAAAATGCCTTTTGCTGCTAACGGAAAAGCTGTTGCTTCCAATGAGACAGCAGGATTCGTAAAGACACTTATTGGTGAGCATGGTGAACTTCTTGGGGCCCATATTGTGGGAACTCAAGCGACTGAGCTTATTCACGAATATGCCCTTTTTAGAACAATGGAAGGGATTGACGAAGAAATTTTTGCAACCGTTCACCCACACCCAACATTAGGGGAGTGGTTAGCTGAATCGGTAATGGCCGCTAAAGGTCGCGCACTTAACTTTTAATTAGAAAATATATCTTAAATATTTAAGAGGAGATAAAACATGGCCAGACACGATATTGTAATGCCACAGATGGGAGAGTCGATCACTAATGGGACGATTACCAAATGGCACAAGCAAGTTGGTGATTCAATCGAGATTGATGAAATCCTACTTGAGATCTCTACCGATAAAGTAGAATCAGAAATCCCTTCACCTATGGAAGGGCGAATTGCTGAAATTTGTTACCCTGAAGGGGAGACAATTGATGTAGGTATTAAAATCGCAGTTGTTGAAGATGATGCTTCTGCTGATCTCGGAGCCGGTTCGAGTGCTCCAGCACCTGCTGCAGCTAAAGAAGAAACAGCTCCCGCAGCTGCACCTGCTGCTGCCGCTCCTGTTGTTGAAGAAGTTTCTGGAGAGAGACGTTTCTATACTCCACTGGTAAGAAAGCTTGCTGAAGAGAATGGCGTAGCACTTTCTGAGCTT
>JBFHGF010000105.1:0-9091 GCA_041583335.1 Bacteriovoracaceae bacterium | reverse complement strand
GTACATTCTTTTGCATGGTAGAGAGTTCAATTTTTTCTTGGATATAGCCTAGGTTTGTTTCACTTTGAAATTCATAATGCTCAGGGAGCGCAGAAATACATCTCTTGTAGACATAGAAAAAGAGAATGAAAGCGACAGGGAGGGCCATTACGATCCATTGGATAAAACCAAAATCAACTCCCTCGAGATTTTTTAGTAAACCAATAGAAATTAAGTTGGGTGGAGATCCAATTGGGCTCAAATTCCCGCCCACGGTTGCACTATAAGCTAAGGCCAGTAAGAGTCCTTCGTTTAACTTTTCGCTTTCGATAGCAAAGCTATTTTTCAATGTTTTTAAAACTCCAAAAGACAATGGCAAAAGCATGGCGACTGCTGCAGTATTCGATATCCACATAGAGGCGAAGAAAGAAATAAAGAGAAATCCCAAAATGATTTTCTTTGGATCTTTTTGGATCTTTTTATGACCTAAAATGGTGTGTGCTAGATATTCATCGAGGCTAGTCAACTCGAGCGCTTTCGCAAAGAGAAAACCACTCAGGAAGAGGAAAATTATGGGATCGGCCAGGGGGGCAAGAGCTTCTTTGGGGCTGGCCAGTCCAAATAAGGTACTCAGTGCAACGCCAAGTATTCCAGAGATAAAGAGGGGGACTTCCGTAAAAATCCATAGCCAGATTACAAGCAAGAAGATGGCCAAGAACTGTTGGGCCTTGGTCGCTAGGTCAAGGGGAAGCAAGAGAATTGTGATAAAAATAAGTGGTCCAATAATATATTGGATTCGCTTAAGTTTATGGCCCACCCCTTGCTGCATATTAACCTCTAGTTATAATTTTATGACGATTTAGGCCTTATTTTATGACATTAATGATGTTGAAACAAAACCTTTAATTTTAAAATCACGAACAAGACAATAAGCGGTCTTTCTTATTATAATATTTCAAATCCGTTTACCGAGGAATTCATGAAAGTAAAAGTCTTAATCCCGATAGGAATCATTGTTTTGGTCGCTGCAGCATTTTTTATGCGAAATGCTTATATGAAGAATAATTTTGAATTGGTTCAGCCCAAGAAGGGAGAAGTGATTGAGGCGATCTATGGACTTGGTAAAGTGATTTCCGATGAAACCTTTGAGATAAAGCTTGGAGTGATCACTACAGTAGAGGAACTCTTTGTAAATGAAGGGGATCAAGTTGGGATGCAGGAGAAGCTTATCGAGCTAGAGGGCAATAGACTCTTTAAAGCTCCTTTTGCTGGAACTGTTACAAAGATCAACTACGAAAAAGGAGAAGTGATTACTCCTCAAAGTGTTGTTCTTAAATTGGAGAACTTAGATAAGAAATATATAGAGGTTTCTTTGGAGCAAGATGCTGCCTTACGAGTTGAGAAGGGGATGAAGGCCAAAGTTACTTTTGAAAGCGAGAGCCAAAAAAAGTATGAAGGCAGCGTTAGTCACATCTATCCACGAGATGGTGAATTTATAACTCGAGTAGAAGTGCACGGACTTTTAAGTAATATCCTACCTGGCATGACTGCTGATGTTGTGATTGTGGTGGGTAAAAAGAAGGATGCCCTTTTAATACCAGCAAAGTCTGTTATTGATGGCAAAGTTTTGGTAAAGCGCCAAGGAAAAAGACAAAAGGTTAGTGTCATTACCGGTAATAGTGATGGGATGTGGGTAGAGGTTCAAGAAGGAGATATTCAACTTGAGGACCAGATCATCATGAAGAGGTAGTCATGTTATTTCTATCTTTCAAACAGCTCTTTTCAAAGAAAAAGCAAACCTTTCTCATTCTCTTTGGTATCAGTTTAGGTACTATGCTTTTTATTACCATCTCCGGTATTCAATTAGGGTTACGTGAGTATATAACGAAATCTCTTCTGAATAATACCGCCCATATTCTCATTTCGGGACGAGAAAATACAATTGAGCGAGATCAGGTTTATAATTGGTTCTTTCCCCATAAAAATATTGCTTGGATAACTTCTCCTTTTGGAAAGAGAAGGGAGAGTAAGTTAGAAAATTATGCCGGTTGGGCGGAGAGACTTTCTAGTGACCCTGAAGTTTACGATTTTAGTCCTAGGCTTTCGATTCAAACCATTATTAGAAAAGGGGAGATCACTCTTAGTATTGCCCTGACTGGAACTCTCGCCAACCGTCAGGTGAGAGTAACCTCTATTGAAGAATATATGTCTTCTGGAAAGTTTATTAGCTTGATGAGTGGGGGCAATAAAATCGTCCTTGGTCGCAAGGCCGCAGAAGACCTCGGTGTTAGGGTTGGGCAGTATATTGATGTTCTCAATAGTAATGGGGAAATCATACCTTTTAAAATCACAGGACTTGTTTCCTTTGGTGATGACCGCATGGATGGGGCAATCGCTTTTGCTCACTTGGCAGATGTACAAAAACTCAACCATACTCCTGGTCGTGTGTCGCAAATTGCTGTGGCGCTATTTGACCTCGATTCAGCCGAGAGGGTGGCCAAGCAGTGGTCTCTCTTTTCCAAGGATAAAGTAGAGGATTGGAAAAGCGCAAATCCCATGTTTATGGAAATGATAAAAATGCAAGATATTGTGCGCTACTTTATAACGTTCTCTATCTTAGTCGTAGCAGCTTTTGGGGTCTATAACGTGTTGTCGATTATGATTAATCAAAAGAGGAAGGAAATTGCTATCCTACGCTCGATTGGCTATGCACCAAACCGTATCTTAGAGCTGATTATGTACCAAGGTCTCTTTCTGGGGGGCAGTGGAGGGACTCTCGGTCTATTTCTAGGATTTATTATTTGTAGACTAGTTGGAAGCATTAACCTTGGCTTTGAAATTGGAGGGAGTAATCATTTGCTGGTGAGTTATGATCCAACGATTTATATGATCGCTTTTGGATCGGCGATGTTTGCTTCCATTATTGCGAGTTTTCTTCCTGCTATATCGGCGAGTAAGATGACTCCCATTGATATTATTAGGGGGTCTTAAAGTGATCATCGGAGAAAAAATTGTTAAAGAGTTTGGAAATCCTCCTCAGAGAATTCTTCACGATATCGACTTAGAGATTAAGGATGGGGAGTTTGTCTCTATATCGGGCCGTTCAGGAAGTGGGAAGAGTACACTGCTTTATATCATCAGCACTCTTGATTATGCGAGCTCAGGTACCGTCAAGATAGATGGTCGGGATATGAATAAAATGTCGGTTGAAGAAATACACTGCTTTCGAAACGAAAATATTGGATTTATTTTTCAATTTCACTACTTACTTCCTGAATTAACTTCTCTAGAAAATATTCTTCTACCTCCAAGAAATATCGGGTTAATGGATGAGTATAAGAAGCGGGCCTATGAGCTTCTCGATATTTTAAATATTTCTCACATAGCTGAAAAACTACCCGGAGAAATATCGGGAGGAGAGCAGCAGCGTGTGGCCATTGCACGGGCCCTTATCATGGATCCTAAGTATATCTTTGCTGATGAACCTACTGGTAATTTAGATAGCTCTAACGGAAATACAGTGATGAATATTCTAAAAGAGACCAATCAACAGAAGGGCACAACGATTGCTTTGGTTACTCATGATCCGGGTTTTGCTGCCATGGCCAGTCGTGAAATCTTCCTTGTCGATGGGCGAGTTTCTGATACCTATAATTGATTGTTTTTGTTTTTTAAGGGATTTCTATTTAAACACCTGATTGCTCTAGTCAAACTCTATTCCTATTTTCTGCCACTTGTCGCTAAGTAAAAAAGAGAGGTGGTACTTTTTTCCCTTTTCGTAAAGTTTTCTTGTGCACTGACGAAACAGTGTGCATGAAAACATTATCGGCAATAAACACATCTTTGGTACTTTTTATTACTCTATCCCTTTACTCGTGCGTTCAGGATCCATGCTCCCTTACTGGAGATAGTTCTACTCGTGCCGGTGAAGACTCACTCCAGACGAGTCAAGGTTGTTCTACAGATGGCACTGACACTCCTACTGATGGTGGTACAACGACAGACCCTGGCGACGGGGATACGACGACTCCTCCAGTTGATACTAATCCTGAAGACACTGTTGAAGAATCTTTTTATTCCCCATGGAAGAAAGAATGGACTTCTATTGTTATTGACGCCTACGAAGGCAATTCAATTGCTTGGGATAAAATGGAGACTGACGAAAGAGTGGCCGGAGTTATCCATCGCTCAAGTATTGGTCTGAAGGTCGACACAAAATATAAGTCGAGACGTGATATCGCTCGCGCAAGAGGTTACCTATGGGGAGCCTACCACTTAGGCTATACTGGAAATGTTAAAGCTCAAGTTGACCTATTCTTAGGTTTGGTCGATGGTGACCCAAATACTCTAATGATTCTCGACCTTGAAGATACTACAAATGGTAAGTTTATGACGATTTCAGAGGCCGTAACCTTTATGGAAATGGTTTATGAGAGAACGGGAAGAATTCCTGTCGTTTATTCAAACCACTCGACACTAAAGAAGCTCAATAGCACTGTTGCGGGAAATCCTATTTTCCAACAGTCAAAACTTTGGTATGCAAGGTTTAAATCCAATGTATACGACTATCCTGCTGGAATTTGGCCCAATTACTTCTTGTGGCAATTTTCAAGTGAAATCAATTGTTCAAGTACAGGAAGTTGCCTATACAATGTTCCAGGAACTAAGTATGACATGGATGTAAATGTCTACTACGGAACTAAAGATGATCTTGCGGTTAACTGGAATAACGATTAATTAATAGACTTTATGATAAGAAAGTAAAAGAGGGTGGTTTTTCCACCCTTTTTTTGTGCCAATTTTTATCTTATTCTAAGAAAAATTAAATATGGGCTCCTTATGATCAATAGAAAGGTTCTTATCTCCTTTCTTATTCTTATTATCTCTAACTGTACTTATGCACAGAAACGAAGCTTTATCAGTTTTAAAAATGGACAAGTTCAGTTTGGTCAAAGTTATCTCGATCTCAATTTAGATAATTTTAAAATTGCTTTTCAGACACCTGACAAGGCGATTAAGTCGGCATTTGTTAAGGGTACTTTGAAATGGGAGAAAAATAGTGAAGGTCTCTTTATTCCTTCTGCAGAGCTCCTAGTGCAAATGAATAGAAAAGCTTGGGGATTAAAACAACCATTTGTTCATTTCGGAGATAAGATATATTCACCATCTTTACTCAAGAACAAAGGGATATTCTCTTTTGCTCTTACGGTTCCCTTATTTCAATTTAATCATATTGAAGTTTTTAAAGAGGGGGAGCATTTCAATACTCTCTATATCGAGCCCATTACCTCTGATAAAGTAAAGCATCACTATATAGATCCATCTTGTACCCCTTATCATTTGGAGATCAAAGATTTTGATGAGTACCTGTCGATTTCTTGCGAGCTTTCTCGTCTTGGAAAGATTGGCTCTGAAAGACCAAAGTTAAAACTTCTTTGGGTAACACCTAATTATTTTGCCATTGATGGCAAAGAGAAGGCCAATGTTACAACGTTCACAAGTTCTGGAAGCGCTGAGGTTATCTTAAAAAATCACAGTGGAAAAAAGAAGAAAGTAACTTTTCACATTAATCTTCCTAAGAAACTCCATCGCTTAAAAACGGCCTTAGGGTTAGGTCCCTATCAAATGCTTTCCCGTGTAAGAAGCGATGAAGAGCTTGGGGGAATAGCTCATGAAGAAAAGGGCATAACTGGAAATCTTACCCTTTATGGAAGATTTGATTTAACTCTAAATACTTCCCTTCGTTTCTTCGATTCATTTTCCATAAAGGGAAAAGAGATATTCAATAACTCCGGGCTTTACTTTGCTTACGATCTTGCTCGAGTCTATGATGATCGCATCCAAATCGTGGCCTTACTTGGAACTCAGTACCTTACTCACTCAACAGATTTTGGGACTAGCTTCAATAAACTTATTGCCCCTCAAGGGGGAGAGGTGACGTTTCACCATCCTCTAGGGCTTCGGAATTATGTGTTAGGTGCGGGAGCCTTCTATGCATCGGCCAATAGCTACGATTATATTAATGCTTGGTTACGTTTTGGAAAGAAGACCACTTATGAATTAAATTACATCAAGTATAATAATGACTCACGTGAAGTAAGTGTTGCAGGAATTAGTGTGATTTTTCCTCTTTTTTCACTTTTTTAGTGTTAATGATGGGCGTGCTCATCTTCTTGTTGGGCTGGTTCTTGTGCTGGTACTTTCAAACTGCGAATCCCATTTTTCATATTTTCAAAATAGTCTTCACCTTTCTCTTTTGCCGCGAGTACTTTCTTGGCAATATTCGAAATAGCCTGATCTTTACTTCCTTCAATGATCTTTTGAAACTGTGTCCTTAGATCCTTTAAAGGAAGAGAAGTCGACAAGCGCTTCATCGAATAGACTCGCAAAGAGGCTTCTTTTTGCAGTTGATAAGATTTAAAGGTATGAGGTTGTTGGGCCTCAGGATCTAGGTGGTAGGGGTTCTCTGAATTGATAAAGACAATTAGGCCTTCAATATTTTTATGAGTATTAGGACCTCCGACACTTAAGTCTAAATCTCTTACTCTATAGACTCTGTCCTGTGGTGAGTTCGCAGCATTCTTTAAGAATAGAGATAACTCATTTTCTTCCTTATTCACCTTAACTATATCTTGGTTTTTAGCGACCTTTTGAGGTGCGGGCGTTGTTTGTTGTGGAACTAGAGGTCGGGAAGAAATAGATTCTGATTTTAGTTCTGGGGCAGGCTTGACGAAGAATTTGGAGACAAAAAAGCCTAAAAGAATAAGGGCAATTAGGAGTACTAAATTTCTTATTCTTTTAGGCATTTATACTTCGTTTAATCTATTGAGGATTAGTTATCAAATACATCGTAAATTCTAAGTGGTGTCGCATTTAGCCAGTTAGAATCTGTTGATAAATCTGCCTCATAAGATTGAGTTTTCATGTTATAGGCCTTAAGGCTTCCTGATGTTGTAACAACATAGGCCGTCTTATCATCAAAAGCAAAAGCCGTTGCTGTATCAGCTGGAAGAGTTGATTGAACAGGAGTGATGGCCAATTCACCAGTCTTATCATCACAAGTGAAATCAAACATTTCACCAGAGTCTGATAGGATGAACATATGATCTTCGTCTTTATCATTCTTAAGAATGGGAAGAGCTTGAACTTTTCCTTCGTCAAATGACTTTGCAGAAAGTGAAGTGGCCTGCTCTCCACAGAAAGTGTGAAGTTCATTAGACTTAACGATAGCACCAACTCCATAGTAGTTGATTGCTCCATATTCAGATCTTTGAGCTACACTGTCAGCGTTGTACATGTTGGCGTAAGCACCGATTGATTTTGCTCTAGAAGTGAAGTCTTTAGAGATTCTGTAGGCATCAGCTGTTGCCTCAGCAGGAAATACTGTGAACTGACTCCCGTTTCCGTAAATATATGCAGCATCTTTAAGCGTTGTAACCAGTTGAGCATTTGCAGGGTTAGACTCTGGCATTCTCCAAACTTCTCCATCCTTATTAGAGGCGTATACAAAGTTAGTGTATTTAACCGATGGAAGAGAGTTGAATTTGTTGTTTACAGAGTAGATAGCTCCTGACTCAGCAAGGATACGATCAGCATCATTAAGTTGATCAACAAAAGAGAGTTCTACTTGGGCTTGAACACTTACTGCATAAGAACCACCTGTTGCAATTTTCTGGTCACAAGCACCTGAAGATCCATTTTCATTACCTTGAGTACAAGTAACATGTGAGAAACCTTCGAAGTGTCTTACTTCGTGCATAAGCACTTCTATCTGACTACCTGGGTCCATCTCGAAGAATCTTGGGCAAAGGTTAATCTTATCTCTGAAGAATGGGTAAACGAAAGCTACGATATTGGCATTTGCCGAACAGCGGCTTGGCTCAATAATGAAGTGGTCAGCTCTTTTTGTGAAGTAGCTCCACCAGTCTTTTTCAGTAATGGGCTTAAGAGTAAGGTCATCACCTTCAACAGTTTGAAGTTCATCTGTTACTTTTAGTCTTTCCATAGCAAGAACCGTTCTTACAACTTCAAACCATTTTTCACCAACTTCATCGCGACATACTTCTTTCTTTCCCGATTTAGTGAAATCTTGAAATTGTTGGAAGTGTCCTTCGATATTTTGAATGTCAGAAACCTGAAGACAAGTTTCTTCTTTATCAAAGTAATTGCTCGCAGAAGCTGAGCCTGTTGCAAGTGCCATGAAGCCCATTGCGATACATAATTTATTTAAGGCCATTTTCATGTTTCTAATCCTTTTTCCTAATTCGTTCTTTGTAGTGTCGTGTTGTGTGGGGGATCTTGAGATCCATATTAATTAAGTCTGGGCATAAAACTAAATCCTAGCGTTCAAGTCAATCAATGTTGGTCTTTGTAAGTTTTTGTAGGAATGTGACAGAAATAAATACATGAATTTAAAGAGTTTATATTTATGGGACAAAAAGTATTTTGTCATTGATTTCAGGAGGATGGCCCTTTAATCTATGAATTATGGAAAAACTTAAGAACAAAACCTTACTTTATTTCTTTCTGCTTATTCTTGCGATCGGTTGTGCGACAACACCCACCGGAAGGAGGCAGCTCAAGCTCATGGGGAGCTCTCAGATGAATAAAATGGGGGATGATTCTTTTAAAGAGATGAAAAAGAAGGGGCGGTTGTCGAGCAGTCTTTCGGATAAAACATATGTCAGATGCGTGACCGATCGCTTGTTACGGGCCATGAAGATGGAACCTGGGCAGTGGGAGGTGGAAGTCTTTGTCGATGATTCTCCCAATGCCTTTGCTTTGCCAGGTAATAATGTTGGTGTTCATACAGGAATGATTAAATTGGCGCAGAACCAAGACCAGTTAGCTGCGGTAATTGGTCACGAGATAGGACATGTCTTGGCCAACCATGGGAATGAAAGGGTTTCGCAAAACCTTATTGTTCAAGGGGGCTTAATGGCGACCCAGTTGGCGCTAGGAAGTGACTCCGCTACAGATCAATTAATCGTAGGAGCACTTGGGGTTGGAGCTCAGTTTGGAGTGCTGCTTCCTTTTTCCCGTAAGCAAGAGTCAGAAGCTGATCAGCTTGGATTGCGTTATATGGCCGCAGCGGGATTTGATCCCAGGCAGG
>JBFHGF010000104.1:0-9122 GCA_041583335.1 Bacteriovoracaceae bacterium | reverse complement strand
TTCCCAGGTGAAAGAACCATCCGTACTTTAGCCAAAAGGTAATTTTAGTTTTGGAGATTACCCAACAAAGGGGCACAGATACCGCCAAAAATAATAATTGGCGGTAGAAGTAGTGGGCGCTGTTTCCGTAAATATCACGAGCGTAGATATAGCTTGATGAATACACCATAACAATGCCGAGCACAATCAGTGTGCTCAAAACACCTAGAAATATTTTCTGAGATCTGTCGATCTGGGAGATAGTCTCATCCATGAATCTATTCTACACCTAACTAAGCTTACGCATCAATGTTTGATTACAATTGATACACAAGCTTTTTGTAGTAGTTTCCTCGTTCTTCGTAATCACGAAAGAAGTCAGTTGCCGGAGCACCAGGACTAAGAAGGATAACATCTCCTGTTCTCGACTTTTGATAAGCAAATAGGATCGATTCTTCAAAACTTCCCACAATATATGTCTGCGGATGCTCCTGAAGGGCACGGTTCATTCTTTCTTTACTTTCACCAACAAGAACAAGAACTCTTGAGTTATCGATTACCTCTTGAGTAAATTGATCATATTCAAGTTCTTCAATATCTTTACCACCGGCAATTAGAATTACAGGCGTTTTAAATGCCTTCAAACTCTTAACCATGGCCCCCATATCGTTAGCCTTAGAATCGTTGTAGAAAGACACACCATTTTTTTCCATTAAGAATTCTAAGCGGTGAGGTATTCCTGGAAATTTCTCGATGCATTTCTGGATTGATTTGTCAGAAACATCAAGGGCCTTACATGCTGTAATCGCAGCAAGTAGATTTTCCCTGTTGTCCTGACCAATGATTCTCATTTTGTTCACTTTGAATTCAGAGTGAAAGAAGATATTGGAGTGAATTCTTTTTTCATGAAAGTGAGTGCCTTGAATCTCATTCATTACACCCATTTTCACAAATGACTTTCTTGAATACCAGTATGTCTGACAATTTGCATTTCTAAAAAATGTATTTGAAGCCAACTTATCAAAGTTAACAACAAGAGTGTCATCCGGTGAAAGTGCTTTAATAATTGAAAGTTTAGTTTCAATATATTCACCAACAGACTTGAAGTGTGACTCTGGATATCGTTCAGCAATATTTGTGAACACAACCAATTTGGGGTGGAAGTTTTCAAGTTTTCTCATTTGAATAGAAGATACTTCTACAATCACATAATCAATTTCTTCATGATTAGGCATCATTGCAAATTCAATAAATGGAGTTTCGCTTGTTCCACCCACGAATACATTCTTCCCCTCAAGTTTGAGAGTAAAGCCAATCATATGTGCTACCGTTGTACGGCCATAAGAACCGCAAACAGCAATAATGGGCTTACGACATAGTTTATTCGCTAGGCCAAACTCAGAGTAAACTTCCTTACCATTTTGACGAGCAAGCTCAAGTTGAGGCAAATCAGGGTTCACAGAAGCTGAATAAACAATTACGTCAGCCTCTAGGAAATCATCCTCTCTATGCTCACCAAATGTCATGGCCGGAGCTGGTTTAATTTTCTTCAGTTTTTTAACTGGCTTATTGAGATCAAAGATAGGTTTAATATCTGTTACTTTGATCTCGCATTCTAGCTGATTGAAAAAGTTGATGAGTGTAAAACCAGTTTTACCAATACCAACAATTAAGATTTTTTTACCGCGGAATCTATCCATTTTTGTATACCTCTACACTAATACTCTATCTCATCTTCAGAGTCGCCACAGACACGAGCGCTAAGAAAATACTAATAATCCAAAATCTAACGATCACTTTCGGCTCTTTCCATCCCTTCAATTCAAAATGGTGATGAATAGGTGCCATCTTAAAAATTCTTTTCTTTCG
This sequence comes from Bacteriovoracaceae bacterium, assembly GCA_041583335.1. Taxonomy (GTDB): domain Bacteria; phylum Bdellovibrionota; class Bacteriovoracia; order Bacteriovoracales; family Bacteriovoracaceae. The sequence continues at coordinate 7,274 of JBFHGF010000104.1, read as the reverse complement.
TAATTTATAGCTACCAACCTGCAAAATCACAGAAATAGCTTCGATTACAAAAATTCCTCCAATTAACACAAAGAGAAATTCATTCTTACTAATCACAGCAATCGTTCCCAGCAACCCACCAAGTGACAGTGAACCAACATCACCCATGAAAATCTGGGCAGGGTAAGAGTTATACCAAAGAAACCCTACACCAGCGCCAATCACAGCAAGGGCCAAAACAGTAAGCTCACCACTTCCTTCCACGTAGGGGATGAAGAGATAGTTTGCCATTTCAACGTGACCCGAAACATAAGTTAAAATCCCAAGACTGGCTGCACTGGTCATAATTGGTCCAATAGCAAGTCCATCGAGACCATCAGTCAAATTCACAGCATTGCTAGAACCGACGATGACAAATGGACCAAAAATTAAATAAGCCCAACCAATATCTAAAACAGCATCTTTAAAAAAGGGTAAGTAAACTTTCGTATCAATTACGTCAAACGAGAGCATAGCATACGTGGCAAGGAGCGCCGTACCAAATTGCCACAGTAATTTTCCTTTAGCCGATACACCATCACTATTTCTCTTCAGAACTTTTAAATAGTCATCAAGAAAGCCCAGTACGAAATAACTGAACATAACACCTAGGGTGATGAGCAGGGGATAAGAAAGAAAGTTACCGCTGACCAAGACGGCCAGTAAAATACTTCCAATAATAACAACTCCACCCATAGTCGGCGTACCCGCCTTCTTCAAGTGGGACTGAGGCCCATCATCTCTAACCACTTGGCCAAACTGCTTTTTACGCATAAATCGAATGAAGTACTTACCCCAAACAATTGAAACGAAAGCGGCCAAAAGAAAGGCGATAACACTTCGAAAAGTAATATACTTAAATAAGTTAAAGGCGGAGAAACTCTGACTCAGAGGGTAGAGAATATGATAGAGCATAGGCAGCCAATTCTAAGGGTTTAATCTTTATATATATCTAAAATTGACTCTAGTTGTAAAGAACGACTGCCCTTTATAAATACAAAATCTAGACCTGTGATGCAGTTTTTGAATTCCAGCGATAGGTGCGCAGCGTCTTCAAAAGGTTTTCCCTCTGCAAAGCCCTCTCTATAAAATTCAGCATAACGCCCCACAAAAGCAAAGTATTTAAATCCCATCTCGTTGGCCTTTAAGGCCGTTTCCCTGTGAAGCTGTTCGGCTTGATCACCAATTTCATTCATATCTCCCAAGACAAGAAGAACTTTATCTTTTGAGATCTTCTTTTCCTGTAAGAGGGCACTAAAACTTGAAAGTGAGGCGATCATCGAACTAGGATTCGCATTATAAGCATCGAGATAGAATTTCATTTGACCGTACTCACGAATTTCTCCGCGATTCATCCCCTTCAAACGAAATGTTTGAGCAGCCTCCACTATTTTATCAACTGCAGTTGGATAGATTCCAAGGGCCATTGTTATCCCCATGGCCATATTGATCTGCTGATGTCTGCCCAAGAGGGAAGGATTGCTAATCTTATAAGTTTGTCCATTCCAATTGATTTCAAATGAGTTTTCACTAAGCTTTACAGTGGAATCATCTACAACGCTTACCCAACTCTCAACCATTAATGTTTTTAACTTTTCATCAAAACCATTGAGCACAAAGATTTTATCTTTATACTTAGACTTTTCTATTGACCTATAGAGCGCACTTTTTTCTTCTAAAACACCATCAAGACTCTTTAGGTACTCAATATGAGCATATCCTATATTTGTGATCATTCCATAATCAGGAGTGGCCGTATCACACAGAACTTTAATTTCTCCGGGATGATTTGTCCCCATCTCAACGATGGCCACATCATGCTCCTGCTCTAAATCGAAGATGGTCAAGGGTACACCAATATGATTATTCAAATTACCTTTAGTATAGTGAACTTTCTCACTACCAATGGCACTCGATAATAGTTGAGCGAGCATTTCTTTATTCGTAGTCTTTCCATTAGAACCGGTTAGACCAACTACTTTACCGCCCTTTTCTTTGAACTCTTGAACACCAGAGTGGGCGAGACTTAAAATATAAGAATAAATATTTTCAACTAAGATAAAACTTACTTTAGGAAACTCTTCTTGCCACTTTTTTGATTGCTCTTTGCGACCTTCCTTTTCTTCAAAAATAAAATGGGTCAAAGAACTTTTCTGCAAAAGATTTTCTATAAAATTAAAACCATCAAATTTTTCCCCATAAAGAGCAATGAATGTATTCTTACCTTCAAGCCGCCTTGAATCTGTCGTGATAAAAAGTTCATCTTGCTCCGAAAATGGTCCAATAACTTCAATATAGCCTTCTGATTTCTTTATATGTTTGGATCTAATCATGAATCATCCTTACTACTTCTTGATCACTAAAGTGGAACCTTTCCCCTTTAATTTCCTGATAGTCTTCATGACCTTTACCTGCGATGACAATTATGTCACTGGGATTCGAAAGCTTGTAGGCTTTTTCTATTGCCTCTTTACGATCTACAACCTTTAGGTGTTCTCGTTGAATTCCTTTTGCAATATCTTTTAAAATTTGTTCGGGCTCTTCAGTCCTAGGGTTATCAGAAGTCACAATAATATTGAACCCTGAGCGATCAGCGACTGCACCCATAAGTGGCCTCTTTGTTCTATCTCTGTCACCACCACAACCAAAAACAATATAAACAGTCCTACCAGTGAACATCTCTCCAACTTGAGAAAGAAGCTTCTCTAATGCATCTGGAGTATGAGCGTAATCAACAATAAATATACGTTCCTCATGCTCGATCACTTCAAAGCGCCCCGGAGGGAGCTTTATGCTATTAAAATCTATTTGCTCTATCGCAACTCCAAGTTCTTTTGCAGCACTAAGGGATAGCTTTAAGTTCTTCAGAATAAATCCTTGCCCCAAGTAGTGATCAGTCGATGGAAAATTCTCTATCTCACTAACTCGAGCCTTTTCTCCCAAGGCTTGCGCCAGCTCAACTTCTTCATTAAGAATAATGACTGTTCCACTTTTTACAATATCTTTAATTTTCAATTTGGCCGCAAAGTAAGCTTCCATTGTTTTATGAAAGTCTAAATGGTCCTGTGTGAAATTAGTCCAAGCTGCGACATCAAGTCTAACCTCACCAATACGTCTCTGCTCTAAAGCGTGAGAACTCACTTCTATTGCAATGAAATCGACGATAGATTCATATTTTGAATAAATTTTCCTTAATTCTAGATAACTCGGTGTTGTCGTTATGACTTTATCTTCTTTTTTTTCACCAGCAAGAAATGTTCCCATTGTTCCAAGATAGAGAACTGTTTTTCCTGCAAGCTTCATAACTTCAGAAAATAGCCAACAAGTACTTGTTTTACCATTTGTTCCCGTTACTCCAAAAATAGGAGGAAGTGCTTTTTTTAAAGGGTAGAAGTGTTCAATCTTCTCTTCTATGTCCCTATCCATTTCCTCTTTGCTCATTACTAAGTAATTAAGACTTGAAAACTCATTTTGATTTGGAATGAAAGGGCTTATAACGAGTCCACGAAACGCATTATTCAAATGCTGTCGAAGCAATCCATTTAGCTGATCTTTATCTCTTGCCTTGATATATAGGATTTCGTCATCAGCAACGGCCTGAATAATATTGGAAATCCCCTTAGGCTCAAAAGGTGTCTTAATTACTGCAGAAGGATAAATTGAATCAATCATAAGAAGGTGGTCTATATTCTAGGATAATGCTTTCACCAGACTTAAGAGGAGATCCTTTGGCCGGCGTTTGCTCTACTACCACACCAATTCCTCTATGGATTACCTTAGCATTTACACGCTCACCAAGTTTTGCACTTGAGCGTTTATCCAGTCCCATAAAGTCGGGAACAAGGCCAGAACCAGCAAAGCGAGTTGAAGAGTGTTTAACCTTGACCGTATCTATTTTATTCATAGGAAGGTCGTCTTTAAGAGCAAGGTTTCCAAAATCTTTATTTTTAAACAAAAGATATTCTGTGATTTTCTTAAAAACTGGGCCAGCTGTTGAGCCGCCGTAATAATGTCTTCCTTTTGGATTGTCGATATACGTGTAAACTACAAATGGTCTTTTTACATTTGTAGGGTATCCAATAAATCCCCCAATATATCCACGATAACCGCCATCTGGTGATACCCTTTGTGCAGTACTTGTTTTACCAGCAATTTTAAACATAGGAATTTGGGCCTGTTTACCTGTACCTTCTTCGACAACATTAATTAGAAGATCTTCCACATGTTTAGCAAGCTTCTCTTTTATGATCGGCCGAGCCTTTGTCGTGGCATTTCCACCCTTAATCAAGGTTGGTTTTATATACATTCCTTTGTTTGCGATTGCGGCGTAAGCCGTTAGCATTTGAATTCCTGTTGTCGCGACACCTTGACCAAAACTTATATTTGATAAACTAAGCGGTGATACATTTTCTTTATCTGTAAAAATACCTCGTGATTCACCAGCAACTTCAATTCCCGTTTTATCGCCAAAGCCGAATTTGTGAATTGTTTTTTTAAGTTTTGGGAAAGTTAAATCAAATGCAAGCTTGGTTGTTCCAATATTAGATGAATACTTTAGAATTTCTCCTACTGTTAACCATTCATGTTTTTTTCGAGAGTCTGATTCTGTAATAATATGGTCTTCAACTTTGAGTCGTCCTCTTTCACAATAGAAGCTGGTATCGGCCGTCGCTATTTTATTTTCAAAAGCGGACACAACAGTAATGGCCTTAAATGTTGAGCCCGGCTCAAAAGGATCCGTTACAAAGGAGAGTCTTCTATTTTTTCCAGCACTTTCTCCAGGATAATTAGGGTCAAAAGTAGGGTAATTACCCATGGCCAGAATTTCTCCGGTTTCAACATCCATTACACCAAATCCACCGCCATCTGCGTCGTGCTCAACCACGGCCTCTTTTAAAAAGCCTTCAGCTGCTGCTTGGATTTCCTTATCAATGGAAAGATATATATCTTTGGCCCCAGATCCAAGATCCTGAGATTCAAACTTAATTGGTCTTCCTTTAGCATCTTTTACATATTTTACAACTTTAGGTTTTCCCTTAAGTTCTTCGTTAAATTCATGCTCAACACCGGCCAATCCCACATTATCAATACCAACAAAACCCAACGTTTGTGCTGCAACTTCATGATTGGGATAAAGCCTCTTGGGAACATCGTCAATATAGATCCCCTTAATGGCCCTTACTTTTTCAACTTGTTCTTTAGTCAGCACTACTTTTCGCGCTAGCCAGGTGTAGCGCTCTCTACCCTTAATTTTACTTTTTAGAGATTCGTAACTTATTTTAGGGATAGCTTTAGAAAGTTCTCTTAATGCTTGATTCTTATTTTCTAATGTTTTTGGAATTGTAAAAATTGAATAAGTTTGAATATTAATGGCAAGAGGATTTCCATTTCTATCATAGATACTTCCTCTCTTTGGATAAACAGTCGTTTCGCGAAAAATTTGACTTTCAGACCTAGCGATTAAGTCCTCGCTATCAATGATTTGTACTTTGACGGCCTTCCCCAGAATAAGTACGAAGGCACCTACAAAGCCTAGAAAAAGTACTATGATTTTAGTTTTTAAATGTTTGTCCATTAGTCAGGTAGTACTATAATTTGTTTCTGGCGAGGCTGCTTAAGACCATACTTACTGGCCATTCTTCTCAGTCGATTAACACTCAATAAGCGTGCCTTTTTCGCCTTAAGTTCCTTATTGTCTAAGGTTACCCTTTCTATATCCTTATTAACAGAAGTAATTTTATAATCGAGCTCTACACCTTTCATTCTAAAAAGAACAAAAAGTAATCCCAAAACAAAGAAGGTGAGTACAAATGGAAAAACTTGATTGGAAAAAATGATGTTCTTAAGTGCTGTTGCTGGATTAATTCTGCTGACTCGCGATCTTCTTGAAGCTGTTGCCAAAATGGAACTCCTTTCCTTTTTTAAACATACGAATACACCTTACTCGGTGCGGGCGTATTTATTTTTCGTAGGCCAATCCTTAACCCTTTTGATCACTCTTAGTTTAGCACTTCTTGAGCGAGAATTTTCAAAAATTTCCTCTTTTGACGGTAAAATTGGCTTTTTTGTTAGAACACTTACTGGCAAATCTCGCTTTAACCGACCTTTAAACTCGTGCTTTACGATTCTATCCTCAAGAGAATGAAATGAGATCACTTGAAAAATCCCCCCCAGTTCTAAACAGGGGATTACTTGATCAATAATATCTTTTAATACCCCTAATTCATTATTTACTTCAATTCTTAATGCCTGAAATGTTTTAGTCGCTGGATGAATTTTTCCGTGTCGAAGTTTTTTTGGATAACTATGAAAACAAATATCCTCTAAGTCTTTTGTTGTTTCAATCGTTGCCTGCTGCCTTCTTTCAATAATCGTATCGACTATATTTTTCGCAAACTTCTCTTCACCATAATCATAGAGAATCTTTAATAGATCTTCTCTTGAAGCCTCATTAACAATATCGCGCGCTGTAACTTTAATTTTTGGACTCATTCTCATGTCCAAGGGGCCCTCGAAACGAAAGGAAAATCCTCTTTCCCCAGTATCGAATTGATGAGAACTTACTCCTGCATCAAGTAGTGCCCCATGAATTTTAAAGCCAGGATCCATGTGCGTATTAAAGCTTGCAAAGTTATCATTGATAAAAGTAACTCTCTCCTCAAGACCTTTCTTTCTCAAAAGCTCTAACCCATTTTTATAAGCTTCTACATCTTGATCAAAAGTTATGAGGTGGGCATTGGGAAACTCTTCAAGGAGGGCCACCGAATGGCCCCCGGCTCCGAAAGTAAAGTCACACAGATTAATCGGACCTTTAATCCCATCCAGCTCTTCGTGAAAAACACGAAGAACATCTGTTTTCATTACACTATAATGTTTCCCGTAAACCGTTTCCGTCATCAATTAAGCCAATAACACTTCTAACATTTTCTTTTGCTCATCACTCCACTTCTCTTTTGGTGTCATGATCCCAATAGCATTTTCTTTTTCAAACTTAAATTTGTTTTTTTCTAGCTTAGGAAGAAGAACTTTTAATACGCTTTGTGCATTAGCATTATTTGTTTTCATAACATTCATCACTTCTTCAACTGTACAGTGCTCGTCTTTCCAGCCATCAAAATCTGTTACCATTGCAATAGTCGCGTAAGCAATACCAGCTTCTTTTGCCAGAAATGCTTCAGGCACATTTGTCATTCCAATAACAGATGCTCCAAAACTTTGATAGAGCTTTGACTCGGCCCTGGTAGAGAATTGTGGTC
>JBFHGF010000103.1:0-9226 GCA_041583335.1 Bacteriovoracaceae bacterium | reverse complement strand
TTAGACTCGAAGGCCCCGCCATAAAGGCACCTATGAAAAAAATTATATCTAATCCCATCATTAATGAACGCTGCTTTCTTGCCTTTTGGGGCATGACAATCCAAACTCTCAACTACGAAATTATAGAAGCTTTCAATTTGATTGATCCCTTAACCTTCTATCAGCTCCTCAAACATTTTGATGAAAGTAAAGAGAGAGTCGTTGTAACTCACCTAGAGAAGCAAGGTCAGGCGTATATTCAAGAATGGTCTCTTGGAGAAGTGATTACCCATGTCAATGGAGAGGAAATTACGGGAATTGATGATCTTATCTTAAAACTAAGAAAAAATAAAAGAAGTGAGTTTATTAAACTAGAAACAGAGATTGGAACGATTGGATATTTTCCAACAAAACCAATATTTCCTGATCTAAGCTTTCAAAAGCCTCGAGATTTCCTTAAGTAATATCACCAGCTTTAATGGGGAGATACCCTCCCCTGAGATCATAGGCCAAATGAAGTAAGTCACCTTTATAGAGAATAACTTTCTCCTTTAATCTTAGGCCACCAAATTCTTCACAAGGGTTAAACTCAACGGGATGCTCATCACTGGTCCCCATAAAAGAGATAATATGACCTTTTTCCTGAAATATATTCTGAAGGGGAATATTGGAAACTTTTGTCACTCCCTTTTCTTTTCCTCTAATCGGGACCAATTGAATCGGTACATGAAATACAGGAATGACACCATCAGCTTCAATCACACACTCTTCTCTCATGCGAAAGAAACCTTCATGAGTCGTTTCTCCACGCCAGGTACTGAATTGCGAGATGGGCCTATCCCCTTGAAAAAGTCGAACTTCGGCCAAATGACGGTGCTTCGCGATTTCTTCTTTAACCAAAGATCGGGATATACCTTTTTCTAATATGAGTTTTCCAATATTAAGGTGACCTAGAGCGAGCTTGGGGTCGGCCGGGTTTTGTTCATATTTTCGAAGAAATTCATTAAAGCGCTCTCGGGTTGCCTCATCCACTTTTTGTTCTCCAAAATGGATATCAAACTCTCCACTCAAAACATTCAAGGGACGAATTCCAGAAAGAAAAACTTCTTCATCCTCATCCAGGAAAACCTCCCACCACGTTTTCCCTATAATTCCATAATGTAAGTCGAGGTCGCCGAATTCCACATCCATAGAAAAATCCTTCAGCATATCATCGGTTAGCTTCAATTGTCTGCGGTCCCAAAACTCAACAATCACGGCCGAAAAAGCATCCTTACTCTCTAGGTTTCGGTGCATACTCTCAAGATCATGGACACTGTGGTTTAATTTAGAGATGGCACTTTGAACTAAGGGTGTTGAAGAGCGAAAAATCTCACTTGGATTATGAGCGTCTCCATAGAGCACCTCAAAGTGGTGATGGATGATATTGGCAAACTCTTGATCAAAGTAACCTGTCCCCTTTTCTTTGATTTGATAGGCTCCTTCAGCATTGATAATTTCAATGGCCTTATTAAGATCATTAAAAACTTTTTGCTTTTCCTTCTCACTAGTATCGAAACCTGTAAAACGAGCATAAAGGGGTTCTTGGCGGTCCATAAGGCGCTTTAGCTCTCTAACCCATATCCATGCATAATCCTTATCGACGATTTTCCATTTTAAGGTGAAGAGTTCTCCACTCTCAGGATTTTGAAAGTCTATTTCTATAAAATAGGTGCTATTTTTCATAAAAGTACCTTTCTTCCGACGCAGGAATGCTTTTTCGAATGATACAGCGTCCATTCTTTAGAAGAGAAATGGCCGTGATTTCTAGCTGCTGAGATAGCTCATCCACAAACGCCTTCTGATTGTTTACTTTATTTTGCAAGTGACCAAGGCAACATTGCCCTAGTCTCAGCTGCTTATCCTCTAAGTCTATTCCTTTACTTTGAGCATAGGGACGAATGATATTAAGAAGCTGCTCCCTATTCGTTTCAAAGAAATTTATATTGAATGAACCAGTTAGAATAGAAAGAGGTCGAATATCTTCTGGAATAATTACTTCATCTTGGTCGATCATAACTTCTAACCATGTCTTTCCAATTTGATCATAGTGAACAGTTAGATCTCCAAAGCTACCGTCTAAACTAAAGAGATCGTCCCATTGCGCTTGCATTTCAATTCCCTTCGCCTCAAAGAACTCACTGGTAACATAGGCCACTTCTTTTGCATGTGCCCCACGGCCGGCTTCTTCGGCCCTTTGCCATGACTCAAGTTCATGGACGTAGTCATTGAGCCCACAAACTGCAGAACGTACTGCGCGATTTGATGCTTTCCAATAGTCCGATTTGAAGGCTTCATTGCCAATCAACACGCTAAAGTGATGGTGAACCTGATTCAAAAGCTTTTGATCGATAATGCCACGATAGCGCTCTTCAATACGATAGCGCCCATCATAATTAATGGCCTCGATACACTCATTTAATAGCCCCCCTACAAAGTCCTGATCACGAGGCCCTTCTAGAAAACCTACATAGCGAGACTTCAAGGATAGACCCTGGCTTAAGCAAGAGTGAATGAGTTTAAGCCAAAAGAAGCTGACGGAATGATCTAGAATCTTCCATTCCAAGTTTAGTGACCGAGATCCTCTTCCCCATTCAATAGCGAGGCTCCATTCGGAGTAAGAATTTTCCATGAGATTATTATACCCTATGGAAGCGATCTTAAAAACATGACTTTAATGAGCTACAGGATTGTACCAACAACGAGGGCGAGGTTGATCAAATAGACCAGCAGTGAAGGTGTTAATGCGGCACTGGTTACTGGGATAGGAGTTAAATAGGGTTTCATCTACTTCTTGATCATCATGGCCAGTAAGCGAAAATGGTCCACCTTCTTCCTCTTTAAGGAGCTTCAACACATGTGAAAAGCCTCCAATGGCCTTCGCAACTCGAACGCAAAGGGCTTCATCCCAATCAGATACCTCAAGGTAACTACACAATTGATCCTCTTCACTTGTTCGAGGTAGTGCCAGATAATCAATCGTATTTCTTTGTCCTTCAAAGTACTTCTTCAAGCATTCTTTCGTTGTGAAGTAATCCGCTTGACCCTCGCTTGAAACATCCTCATAGGTAGGCAAGTTAATAGCAATATAAGGAGCTCCTCCGAGCAAGTGTCCTACTTCGTGGCAAGTAATCAGCGCAACGGCGTCATCGTTCATACCTGGAACCCTTGCCATACCTCCCCAGAACCCCATTTTCATTACTCCATTAACCTCAGCAGTGTAAGCCGAAAAGTAAGGGTTCTCCCACTGTGCAATGGGAACAACAGGAATTCGAAACTGGGCCAGCTCAGTAGCATAGAGACCATAGATTTCATAGAAAATGCGATGAAAGCTCTCTTTAGTCACAGTAGAGGTCGTCTCATCCCCTACCTCGTAGGAGTACTTCTTCGCTACAGCACTGAACTGAAGGGCCGTAACAATAAAAAGATACATTATAAAGATATACTTAAGACTTGGGGTCATGGCGCAATAGTGCCTCTTTAATGACCTCAACACAATAATACGTAAAAATATTACTAGGGTTCTTAGAATTAAGGCGTCTCAATGAGCGAATCAATAGACTGACGCTTGTCGAACTTTATCCCAACTTTTATGAAGCGCTCTTCGGGGGAGCTTAAGTAGGCAATCGTTTTATGAATAACAAGTCCCCTTACGCGAGAAAGGGTGGAAATGCTCTCTGATATATTCATCTCCACCTGATCTCCTCTATAGAGGCCCTCCAGTCTTCTCACCCTAACCTTGAAAGCAACTCCAGAGGATGAAATATCGATAATCGAGCCATCATACTGGGCCTTTTTCGTTCTTCCATCTTCACCATAAGAAATGATCCAATTCACTGGACTTAAGTTCTTGGTAGGTACAACTCTTTTATTCTCTCTTAAGTTAACTACTTTAAGAGAGCTTGGTATTTTTATGGTAATCCATTTAGAAGCATGGTTTTTAAGGACTTTAGCGCGAAAGGAAATATTATTCGATTCATTAACAATTATCACTTCATCATCGACGGCAAAGTTGAGAAGTTCTTCATCAAGAGGAATCACAGAGATTTCTTCAAGCCCCTCGTTGATATTTTTCAACTCAGAGACGACTTTTACCTTCAAAGATATGTCGGAAGTAACAAAGAGAGAACCGTACATTAAGCATGTTCGAAAATATTCAGCTATTAATGTTTTGTCTGTTAAGACACCAAATTGATCCACTGACATTCCCAGGGTTGAATTCTTCATCTATTGTCTCCATCCACGTGATTACGAACAAGAAAAAGATGGTCAAGAAATCTTAACCTAACTCCAATTTAGTATACACCCCTTCCCTAGAGCGCGACGGCCGTAAAAGAAGTAAACACTCTCCTCAGAAGATTATATGTATTTTCAATATGTTACAAGTGGGTATTTATGGCACATTCCTTGCTTCTTATATATCGAGAGTTCCTATGAGAGAGAGGAGAATAGAATGAGATTATTATCAAAAACAATGTTTATTTTACTTATGGCCTCGGCTTCGAATATCTTTGCCGCACCCCAGATTATTTGTACAACACCAAGAGAATCTAAAGTTGTTCTGATTAAAGAGTCGGCCATTGCACTTTCGACTCCAGAGAAGCTCATTAACCAAAGAACAGTGGCCAGTGTATCTTCAGTAAGAACTAAACTTGAAGGCCAGGGTTTTACTAAGATTATTTATCTCAATGGTATTAAACACACCATCCATATTGAAAACCAAAATCAATTTTCAGATGTAAATGACTACATGGTTATGAGATCACAAGAAGGTCACGAGATAACCTACCCTTTAACTTGTAATCAATAGAAACGTTATCGGCTGAATTTAAATTTCTTAACCGGGTCATCACCTTTCTCTCTATCCGGGACAACATAGTTTTCACAGCCTTTAACTGCGACTTCAATTTCTTTTTCTACTCGAGCAGCATTAACCAGAGGAACAAAAGAGCTCAATCGCCTTTTTAACTTCTGGTTATAAAACGCTATTTCAACAGAGTAATCCCCTTTTAACTCCATTCCCCCATTAACGGTAACAGGGCTGTAACTAATCATTGTTACTTTTGCGGGAACATAATAGTCGTCAGCTCCACTTACAACCCACTCTTGTTTACTTAAACCGCTCTTTTTAATTTCATAATCATCAATAAGTAGTCTGTGATTAAGCGCCGGACAAGGAAGTTCATTGAGCCTCATCGAAATTGACGATGCAGCATAGTTAACTCCAATAGATCCCTTCTTAGGCGAGCTAAAGCGTAGGTGACTTGAATTTCGGGGATCAGGAGAAACAAGCATCATTGAATAATAACCAAGGATCTCTGTATGCAAACCTTGCTTACGCTCTAGTTTAATCAACCATGCATCGATTTTCTTTTTGTCATAAAGAAGCTCAAGAGCATCATCATCAATTTGGGGCATCTCAAAGGAGAAACGAATTCCACGAGAAACAAGATCCTTTCCAAATTTTCCGACTCTCCAGGGAACGACTCTCATTTCATCAATAGCGACATCATGAGTTTTTATATACGCGGTATTCTTTTCAAATCGAAACTCTGCTCTTTCTGAACAACTCGAGAGCATTCCTAAGATCGTTAGTAAATATAAAGAAATGATACCGTTTCTGATAAGTCCCCCTCTTGTGGGCTTGTTTTAACATTTAAAATCTCTTCGCCTTTTATAAGCACGGCCTGATAAGGCCTAATTATTTCATCATTCATAATTACTTCACGACCGAGATTTAAAATGGCCGAAGGACGATGAAGTACATCTCTTTGAATCTCAACCTCTGAAGGACCTTTCAACTCATAGAGATCTAGATTGAAGTCTCTATGTTCAATTAAGTTCTTGAGCCCTTTATTCTTCTCCATTGGATTCGGTCTAAAGTTTTCAATACGATTACTTCTTTGATCGAAATTTATAACATCGAGGGCCTTTTCCACATGAAGCTCACGAGAGACTCCCTGAGGATCTAAACGATTCCAATCCCAAACACGATAAGTAATCCCCGAACTCTGTTGAACTTCGGCCAAGGTTACTCCTTTACCGATAGCATGAATCGTTCCCGCTGGAACAAAGAAGAAGTCTCCCGCCTCAATAGGGATAAAGTTAAGTAGCTCAGAAACATTTTCTTTTTCTTCTATCGCTAGCTTTAAGCGATCCTTATTGACCCCTTCTTTAAGACCGAGATAGATCCCACAACCTTCATCTGCGGCCAGAATGTACCAACACTCTGTCTTGCCCAGAGAATTTTCATGAGACTGTGCATATTCATCATCGGGGTGAACTTGTACACTCAGATCATCACTTGTATCGATAAACTTGACCAAGTACTGGAAGGCATCAGCTCCAACGACTTTAGAAATCGGTTTTCCATCCTTTGTAAAAGATGGGCCTTCACTTAATAGGGAAACCTCCCAGGTTTCTCCAATTTTATTTTGATCGACATCCAAACTTGGGTCGATATTTTTCATAGATGAAAGCTTACGCCCACCCCAGATTTTCTCAACAATATGGGGATTGAGTGCAATGTAGTTATCAATGCTATTCTTCATAAAAGACCTTTAGATCGTTTTTCATTGGCCTGAGGCAAAAATAATGGTCACTTATAGTCTCTCAATCTTCCCTACCCTTAGCAAGTGCAATTGCCAACTAGCTGAATATTATGAAGTTAACTCATTTCAGGAATAAGCTTTTGCCTAGTATTAAAGAGGGTCTAAGATGGGGTCATGAGTAGATTTCCTTTGCCCGTACTCCCTATGCCCGAATTGGTGTTCTTTCCGCACACATCAATTCCTATGCTTGTAGTCGAGCCGGCCTATATTAAAATGATCAAAGATTGTCTGATGACAGATCAGTCTATCGCCGTAGCTTTAGCCGAACCCATCCCTAGTGAAAATAATATGATTTCCAAATATTCACCACTGAGAATCGCCACAAAGGGAAAACCTATTCTACTTGAAGAGAACGAAGACGGTTCCCTCAAAATTATAGTTCGAGGAGAATCTCGTATTGAGCTTTTAAAAGTTGAGCAAAATATCCCCTACCTCATATATCAGGTCCGAGAAATTCCAGATAGAAGAGAAGGCAATCAATTCCACTTCGATGCCCCTAAAATTGAGCGTCTCAAAGACATACTCTTCCATTGGCTCGATGACACGGTAAGAGATTCAGTTGAAAGAGAAGTCTTTATTGAATCACTCGAATCTCTTCACCATATTATAGACTACCTTTCTATGTTTCTCGTACAAGACCGTTCTATGCGTCAGTTGCTCTTAGAAAATTGTTCCTTACATGAGAGGGTACAAATTCTGAGCACTCTATTACGAGGAGATTATCCTGACTGTGAAGACGACCTAGTCCTCACGGCCCTCAAGGAATTTGAATACACAGATACCAGTGATTCCTACGGTAAAGTCATGCATTAGAGCGAAGCGCTCTAAAAAACTATAAGAAAAGAAAAAAGTAATTAACGATCGTGATGCCAAGTCCTGATACTAGTGGAATGGTCAGGTTATCATCTAGGAAAACGGAGAGAATCTCACTAAAAACCCCAATCATTGCCGCAAACATGGCAAACCAGATAAGGCCATAGTCTTGAACTCCATGGCCCAATAGATAAATAAGGGTGATCACGTAACAAGTAACAAAACCCGCGAGGCAACCTTGCAAAGACTTATTGGGAAGAATCTTATCTTTACCAAAGAGCACTCCAAAAGCGCTGGAGATCGGGTCACTGAAAATCAGAAAAAGAATTGATAAAATCGCAATCTTCTCTGAAAAGAAGAAGAGAGTAAGAGAAGTTCCTAAGGTATAGAAAGGAAATCCACTCATTCCATTTCTCTCTGACTCCCTCATAAAAGGCCCCATCGCCAAAAGTATTAGATGATTAATTTTCTCACTCTTGGCCCGAGAGAACTCAACAATAAAAGCTATAACGGCCAAAATCAAAAGTGCTGTGGCCATCTGCTCTTGGGCCAATTGCAAATTAATATAGACGGTAAGTCCGGCCAATCCAGATCCGATGTGCCAGAGTTTTCTTAAAATATGTAAATCATTTCTCAACTTAAGTTGTTCTTGGCCCTTGAGGGCAGAAATATTTCTCGACATTTTCACTCCAATATTAATTTTGGGTAACCCATATTTAACCCTTTCAGGCCACTTGAGTCCAGACAAAATTGGTCAAGTACCCATGTTTACACTCGATGCAAAAAATCGTGAAGTCGCAATATAACTGCATGAAACCCCTTACATAAATTGAATATCTCGTTATAATGGAAATGCTAAAATCATAAAGATTTTACAAGAAAATTGTTGAGAAACTTGTAAAGGAATTCCTTTTACATGCTCTATATATCCAAAGTAGGAATAAATGAACTGGCCTGAAAATAGCTCCTCTTTCCCAGATAGCATCCAAGATCGCTTCTCTGGGCACAATCAGAAAATCTGGGCCATTGGCGGCGGAAAAGGTGGAGTTGGAAAAAGTTTAGTAACGGCCAACCTCTCCATCTGTCTTTCTCTAATGGGCTACCGTGTAATCGCTATCGACCTCGACTTGGGGGGCGCTAACCTTCACACTTGCCTGGGCGTACCGATCCCAGAAAAGACACTCTCCGATTACTTATCTAAGAAAGAAAGATACCTCCAAGATTTGGTAACCCCAACTCCGATCCCTAACCTCTCCATCATCAGTGGGGCACAAGACGATGTAGGAATCGCCAACCTTAAACAAATGCACAAAGCAAAGATCCTCTCCAAAATGAGAGAACTCGATGCGGATTACGTTCTCCTAGACCTTGGGGCCGGAACGACGTTCAACACTCTTGATTTCTTTATCTCGGCCGATCAGGGAATCTTAACCGCTTTGCCAGAGCCCACTTCTATCGAGAATACCTACC
Organism: Bacteriovoracaceae bacterium; assembly: GCA_041583335.1. Lineage (GTDB taxonomy): Bacteria > Bdellovibrionota > Bacteriovoracia > Bacteriovoracales > Bacteriovoracaceae. Next base: position 314 of record JBFHGF010000103.1, on the reverse strand, counting down.
GCTTTATAAAATCTGTCTACCACAGAAAATTGAAAATGGCCGAGGACCTACTTGAAGTAGGACCTCTAATCGATCAGGCCATGAATACTAAAATATCCAATAATTCAACTCCTGCTGATCTCATTAATCGCGTGATTGAAATTAACCCTCATATGGGAAAGAAGCTGCAGGCCGAAGTTAATCGTTTGATCCCCAAGCTTATTATTAATCAAGTGAGGACCCAAGCAGATATTGATATTGGATTCTCGATGAAAATTATCTGTAAGAAGTATTTTGGAATCCAGCTCGATTACGCGGGATATCTGGAGTACGAC